>DAISKN010000199.1:0-10159 GCA_036820975.1 Acidobacteriota bacterium
GAGGATTCTTGACGCAAAGGCGCAAAGACGCAAAGAAAATCCAAGGGGAGATCGGGGAAAGCCAGTCGACTCAACCTCGGGCTCACCCTCTGACTAGGGGTTTCTCTTCGCGGCTTTGCGCCTTTTTGCGTTGAGGTTTTTCTTCCGAGCTCTAACGGCCCGTCCAGCAGGGTTTTCGCTTTTGCAGGAACGCCGACATTCCTTCCTGGGCGTCGTCGGCCATGGCGTTCATGCTCATGACCTCGCGGGCGTACTCGTAGGCTTTCTTCTGGTCGAGGTCGACCTGAGCGTAGAAGGCCTTTTTTCCGAGGGAAACGACGAACGAGGAGGCCTCGGCGACTTTCAGCGCCAGTCCCTCCGTTTCCTCCCGCAGGCGGTCCTTCGGCACCACGCGGTTCAAAAGACCCCAGTCCAACGCGGTCGCGGCGTCGATGAGCTCGCCGGTGAGCAGCATCTCCATCGCGCGCTTCCGACCGATGGCGCGCGAGACCGCGACCATGGGGGTGCTGCAGAACAATCCGATGCGCACGCCCGGCGTCGCGAAGCGCGCGTCCTCGGAGGCGACCGCCAGATCGCAGGTCGCGACGAGCTGGCAGCCCGCCGCGGTCGCGGTCCCCGGCACTTCGGCCACCACCGGTTTGTCCACTCCCTGCACCGTCTCCATCAGCTCGACGCACACCGCGAAAACGTGACGCTGGTGGCTCAGGTCCTTTTCGACCATCTCCGGAAGGTAGTGTCCGGCGGAGAAGACGCTTCCTTCGGCGCCGAGGACGATCGCCCGGACCTCGGGCAGGAGGTGGAGCTCGCGAAGGCCCGCGGTCAGCTCGGTCATCATCTGTATCGAGAGGGCGTTGCGCTTCTCGGGCCACTTCATGGTGACGCGGCCGATGGGGCCTCGGGTCTCGACCTCGATTCGCTCGTAGGACGCCATGGAATCCTCCTCGACTATCTCGAGTCGATTCTAACCCGCGAGGCCCACTCCGAGACTTCCTGCCGGAGGCGCGCGCGAGTGCTCTCCCCGGCCCAGGTGGAGTCGATGGCGTTCTCCACGAGGCGCCGGATCTCATCGAGACGGAACCCCTGGTGCTCGGCGAGCGCGAGATACTCCGCCTCGAGCGAGGTTCCGAACATCCTCGGGTCGTCGGTGTTGACCGACACCAGGAGCCCCTGATCGAAGAAGGCGCGGAGCGGATGCCGCGCTACCTCGGGGACGACTCCGGTTCTCAGGTTCGAGATCGGGCACATCTCGATCGGGATCCGCTTCTCCCTCAAATGCTCCACCAGAGCCGGATCCTCGACGGCTCGGGTCCCATGGCCGATGCGGTCGACTTCGAGCGCCCTCAACGCGCCCCAGATGCTCTCCGGTCCGGCGGCTTCCCCGGCATGGGCGGTCGTGCGGAGTCCGAGGTCCCGCGCCTCCTGGTACACCTCGCGGTAGGGCTCGGGAGGAAAGTCGTGCTCCGAGCCACCGATGCCGATGCCGACGATTCTCATCTCCTTCTCAGCGGCGATCTCGCGGAGCCACGCCCGCGCCCGGTCCGGCCCGAAATCGCGGGTGAGATCGGCGATGAGGCGGATCTCGATCCGATCCTTCTCCGCATCCAGCCCTCGCCTGACGGCTTCGGTGACCCGCGCGACTTCGAGCCCGTGAAGGACGGCGAAGTCCCCCGGAGAGTGGAAGGCCTCGACGTAGCGAACGTTCTGGTCCGCGAGATCGGAGGCGACGGCCGCGGCGACGAAGGTGAAGTCTTCGTACTCGCGGATGAACCCGTTCTTCCACATCCAGGTCGAAAGAAAGTGGGGGAAGTCGCGGTAGCGGAACCGCTCTTCCAGCGCTTCGACGCTCGAGACGTCGCCGCTTCCGTATTTCGAGACGAGCTCAAAGAGCGCCGGGATGGGAATGGCGCCCTCGATGTGCAGGTGGATCTCGACCTTGGGGAGCAAGCGCAGCGATTCGGTCAACGGGTGGCTCACGTCCCCTAGCTTAGATCGGAAGCCTGGCTTGGATCGGAAGCCGCCCCCGCGGGGTGGGTTTGGCCTTGACTCCCGACCCTGTGGTATGCTCCCTGCTCCCCCGACCGGATAGCTATGGAAGCCTTGATTGGAGGTTCCGCGGTGACCTCGAGAGCCAAAAAACCACCCTTGGGGTTCTCCCTCGTGGAGATCCTGGTCGTCATTACGATCATCGTCATTATTTCCGCCGCCACGATACCCATGGGCCTGAATTTCGCGAAGCAGTACAAGATCACCGGGGCGGCTCAGGGAATCGCCGCCGAGATCCAGAGGGCCCGCGCCCAGGCGGTGAAGCGGAACTCCAGCCGCGGAATCCTTCTGAATTTCAACTATCCGAACGCCGCCAACTACCAGTTCACGAGCCTCGACCCGGATCCCATGACCGGCAACTGGGATGGCGCCGTCTATCCCGGGAATCCGGGCAACTGCAACCAGGTCGCCGCGAACTACGGCGTGGTGCCGGCCCCGCCGAACAACGTCATCGACCCCGACCCGGCCGCGGCGGTGCAGTCTCCCCATGGGACGCCGATCGATCTTCCGAACGACGTCGAATTCGAGGCCGGGCAGAGAAACGCCCTGCTGTTCTGCGCCGATGGGTCGGTGTACGCGGTCAACGCCGCGGGCCCGTCCGGCGGCGCGGTCCTCAGACTGGACCCCAATGGAGTGGAGTGGGTCCTGACGGTCCGCGACCGCACGACCCAGCTTTCGCGAGTCATTCGCGTGAGCCCTGGAGGGCGCGCTCGGGTGGATCCCCAGTGAGGAGACCGAAAGGAGGAAAGGCAGCGATGAAGGAAACGAGACGGTCCAAAGAGCGCGGGTTCACCCTCATCGAGGTCATGGTCGCCATCATGATATTGGTCGTCGGACTCCTGGCGCTCGCTCAAATGATGGTACTCGCCACCAACGCCAACTCGCTCTCCGGCCGCCTGACCTCGTCCTCGGCGCTCGCCAAGGAGCAACTGGAGCGGCTCAAGGCCGCGCCGTTCTACACCGACCCGGTCGCCCGGACGCGCAACCCCGCTCTTCAGGACGGCGGCGACATCGACGCCCCGGGGGGCTGCGGATACGTGCAGTACTACGATGCCGACAGCCAGGCCGTCGGCGGAGGCGGGCAGTACGAGGTGAGGTGGGAGATCGAGACCGTTCCCACGAACCTTCCGTTGGAGATGCTGGAGATCCGTGTCCGGTGCGTGTCCGTCAACGCAGATCAGTTCAACGTCATCGGCGAGGCCCGCTTCACCACTTTCCGCACCGCCAACGTGGGGTGAAGCCTGATTCAAGAGGCATCGAGGAGCGTCATCATGCAGCGAACCAGAGTCGGTCGTCATTTGTTGAAGGTTTCGAACGAGGGCTCCGCTTTCGTCATATCCATTCTCATCCTCTTCGTCCTTTCCGTCCTCGGGATGGCACTCATGCTCACCACCACCACCGAGAAGGACATCGCTATCAACTACCGGTGGGGGGAGCAGGCGTTCTTCAACGCGGATGCGGCTCTCGAGTACGGCAAGAACGTGCTGGGAGACTACCTGCTGCGGGACGGCGACTTCAGGGCGGTGCTTCCGCCGGCCCGGGACGACGTACTGGTCGCCGACTCGTCGGCGCCTTATGGGGACGCGCATCCGGAGCCGGGGTCGCCTTGCGACCCGACCAGCCCCGGCTGCCGCGATTACCAGTACTTCGTGGACCATTGTCCTCCCGGCGCCCCCGGCCCCTGCGTGCGCGTCTACATCGGCCGGATCCTTTACCGACCCGACGGGACTCCGGCGCAGTACGACTTCCGCCTTCCCGGAGGCGTCGTCGCCGGAGACATCGATGGTGACGGCAACGCCGATCTGGAGGGCACGGTGACGCTCTGGGTCCGACGGCCCATCGTGGGAACGAGGGACTATGGAACCAACGACGGCGTCAATCCGGACGGGCTCCACGATCGGGTGATCCTGACCGCCGAGGGGACGGCTCCCGGCGCCATGGGCGCGGGAGCGTCGCGGCCGGTCTCCCTCCGGCGCCTGGAAATGGTCGTACGCCGGCCGACCGCGGGAGTCGAGGGGGATCAATACGGCAAAGTGACAGGCGGCAGTGACTCGGGTTCGCGGCAGTCCGGTTATGACGAAGTCCAATCCACCGGCGTCGGCCCCACGCCCTGACGATTTCATACGCAAGGAATCATCATCATGACTATCTGGATACAAGCCTTGAAGCGAACGCTCCTGGCGTTGGTTTGCGTGGTGCTCGCCTTCGCCTGGTCCGAGACCGGCCATACCCAGAGCCCGTGCCTCATCGAGCGCGGCCAGGATCCCCTCGACGTCCTGAACTCCGGGATCCGCCACAACGTCTGGCTCATGCTGGATACCTCGGGATCGATGAACAGCTCGCCGTCCACCGGGGGCCCGCCCAAGATACAGCAGGCCAAGGACGCTCTGAATCGGGTCATGAGCGAGCTCGTCGACGGCGCCGGCCGACCCCTGGTCAACTGGGGGTTCGTGCACTACGGCAGGAACAACGCCTCCACCAGTCGTTGTCCCGCGGTTCTCCCGGACGACAACGGAGACACTTATCCGGATTCGCCGGGAAGCTGCATCGGCCTGAATCCCGACACCTTCGTGAACCCCGGATCCTGCGGGTCGGACTCCCGGCCCGACGTGCGGGCGGTTCTGGACGCCGCGACCGGCTCGGGCACCACCCCCATCGGGGTCGCGTTCACCCAGATGGCGAGCTACCTGGTTGGCTCCGGGATCGGGGGGAACACCACGAACTTCGTGACCGGTCTGCTCCCGAACCAGAAGAACTTCATCATCCATATCACCGACGGCGAGGACACCTGTGAGTGCAATACCGGCGCGTATCCGGGCGACCCCACGAGCCCGCTTCTCACGACGGTGACGATGCGGCCCAATCCGACCAATCCCAACGACGTGACGACCTTGTCCCCCATCACGGTCCCGCCCGCCCAGGCCCAGGACTACGCCGCGTTCAACGCGGGCCTGAAGGGCGAGTTCACGCTCAAGCAGGTCGACCCACCGCTCGACGGCTCCAAGGGCAATGTCTTCGTCATCGGCCTCGATCTGGATGCCGCCGGCCAGCAGCGCGTAGGCACCATCGCGTGGATGTCCGGAGGGGCGAACCTCGTGCCGCAGCGCGACCGGAGCCTCATGCCGGGTCCGTTCTTCGCGAACGACCAGGTGAAGCTGGTCAACGACCTCCGCGACATTCTCGCCCGCATCGGAATCCCCCAGTCCGAAGTCACCCTGGGATCTCCGATCGTGAGCACGGTGAAGGAGGTCATCGCCTCGCACACCAATCCGTCCGTCGCCCGGGAGGACGTCATTCCCCTGGCGTTGAACGACGCCGATGAGATTCGAGAAGCGCGCATCGTCCGCGCCAATCATCGGGACAACGTGCTCTTCACATCTTCCGTCGAGGTTCCCGGCTTCCGCGGCCATTTGCGGGCGACGAACATCTATCGGGTGACCGACGACACCCAGCCGCGCACCGCCCGGGAAGCGGATTTCACCGAGCTCTGGGACGCGGGAGAGGAGCTGCAAGACGACGATCCCGATGGGCGCGTCCTGTACTTCAACCGCCCGAACGATACTACGCTTCGTCCGTTCGATACCGCGAACGTCACCCCCGCGGACGTGGGAGTGTCGGCGGGCTATCTCGGGGCGCTGACCGACGAGGACGCCCGCGACATCGTGGTGCAGGTGCTCCGGGGATATCGCCTGATTCTCGACCCGGTCACCAGGAGCCCCTATGACAGCTCCGGTGATTTGAACTTCACGCCCCTCGGCGCCGATGGGGAGCCCACGTGGAAGCTCTTCGAGAGCACGGCGGGAGCGGTCGCGGTGATCTCGAGTCCTCCGCGCTCGCCCGATTTCGACCCTCCCCTCAACCACGCCGCCGAGTACGGGGTCGGAGGCTCGGTCGCGGGCGATGGCTTCTTCTGGGATCATTTCAATCGAAGGACTCTCGTCCTCTACGCGTCGAACGGGGGAGTCCTCCATGCGTTCGACGGGGAGACCGGGGCGGAAAGCTTCGGCTACATTCCGGACGACGTGATGTCGCTCGCTCCCGGCGAGGTCCCGGGTAGCCGGGACACCCTGAAGGACTTCGTGGATCTGGTCGTCCGCGAGAACAACAACGTCATCAACCACCGCTACACGCTCGCGGCCCCGCCGAACGTGGAAGACGCCTTCCTTCGCGCGGATCACGGCGCCGACGACGAATGGCACACCGTCGTCGCCGTGGGTCGCGGCCGGGGAGGCCGCTTCATGACGGCGCTCGATTTCACGGATGCGGCCTCGAATCCGGGCAACCTGAGGCTCCTCTGGAATCGGGGCAACCGCGAGGGGATCAACGACGGACTGGTCGACGGTCTGGGAGAGACCTGGTCCGTGCCGGTCCTCGGCAACGTCGATACCCGATCCGATCCGAGTGACACGGGAAATCGAATCGACCAGTGGCTGGTCTTCGCCGGAGGCGGCTACGGTTGCAACAACGCGAATACCGAGGGCCGGTTCCTGTTCGCTTTCCGCGCCGAGGATGGCTTTCTCTACCACCGGGCGCCGGTGACGGCCGATCCCGCGGCGCCCATCGGCCCCAATGCCCTCCCGGCGACGCCTACCCTGTACAACCCGCACCAGGAGGACTCCGCGGACAACAAGGACTTCGTGACGCGGGTCTACGTTCCCGACCTCCACGGTCGCGTGTGGAAGCTCAACACCACGGACCCGGATCCGGCGGCCTGGACGATGAACGTGTTCGCGGAAATGGGTCCGGACCACGCGATCACGACGGCCGTGACCCTGATGAAAGACGTCTTCCAGCCGAACCGGGTCTTCGTGATCGCCGGATCCGGCGGCGATCGACGCGCCCCCGTTCCCCCGGGTGGATTCAAGCTCCGGACCTGGATCGACACCGACGCCGACGGCGCCAACACCACCCAGTACGCTGCGGCCTCCCCCCCGGAGTTCGAGCAGGTCTTCAACGCTCAGGAGCGCATGTTCGTCGCCCCGGTGACTTCGGGCCAGATCGGCGACACGCTCCCGCCGGTGGTCTTCTTCGTCGCCTCGCGGGAGGACTTCAACACGTCGACCTGCGTCGTCACGTTCAGCAGCACCCTCTATTCCCTGGGAATCCTGAGCGGTCTTCCGGAGTTCGACCTCGACTCCACCCAGACGGGCACCGAGCAGACGGATCTCGGTGACACCAAGGCGCAGGGGCTCTTCGTGAGGGACGGAAACCTCTACATCTCCGAAAGCGGAGGACTGGGCGCGGCCGGAAGCGTCGGCGTTTGGGGCGACGGCAGCTTCGACGACGATCCCGCGCCCCCGGGGATCGGCCAGTTCACGCTCCAGCTCCTGATTGAAGGGTTCCGCATCTCGCCGTTCTAGAACGGCGGTCAGGCATCAGCAATCAGTCGGCCGGGGTGGGCGCCATCGCCCACCCCGGCGACCTCTTCGTTCAACCCTCCACTTCGAAGATCGCTTCGACTTCGACAGGGATGTTGTTCGGGAGAGAACCCATTCCCACGGCGCTCCGCGCGCCTTTGCCCCGGGACTCGCCGAAGATCTCGACCATCAGGTCGCTGAAGCCGTTCACCACCTGTGGCTGCTGGGTGAAGTCCTCGGTCGCGTTCACCATCCCGAGCACTTTGACCACCCGCACCACGCGGTCGAGGCTCCCGAGGGCGCCGCGCACCGAGGCGAGCACGTTGAGGCCCACGAGACGCGCCGCGGCGCGGCCCTCCTCGATCGTCAGGTCCCGGCCCACCTTCCCCATGTAGACCTTCCCGTCGGCCGCGGCCGCCGGGCCGTGCCCGGATACGAAGAGAAGGCTTCCCACCCTCACGGCGCGAACGTAGGTGGCGATGGGTGCCGGGGCCGGGGGAAGGGTGAGCCCGAGCTCCGTGAGACGCGACTCGGCCGTCTGCCCCCCGGCCGAGGCCCGGCCCCGGCCGAGGCCGACGGCGGAAAGGACGGCGAGCGAGGTGCTGAAGAATCCACGACGATCGCTGGAACGGAACATGATTGCCTCCTTAGTCCATGGTGCGCGCTCGTGGCGCGGCCAGAGTGTATCGCGGCTCGTCAGAGAAGCTGGCGTGCTTTGACGTCCAGGTATTGATTGATGACTTCCGCGGCGAGCTCGTTCGGCACCACTTCCGTGGCGTGGATTCCCGAGGCCCGGAGGCCCGACAGACGCCGTTCCTGCGCCTTGAGCATTTCCGCCGCGGAGGCGACTTGATAGGCCTCGACGTCGGTCGAAGGCACCCGCTCGGCGAGGGCGAGAAGCGGCAGGTCCTTGAGGAGGACGCAGAGAAAGAGATGGGAAGAGGTGAGACTCTTCAGGTAGCGGCCGATGGTCGCGAGATGCTGCTCGTCGAGGGCGTAGGTGATGAGGAGCACCAGAGCGCGCTTCTTCTGCCGCCTCAACAGGTCCTCACAGGCGAGGGCGTAATCCGAGGCCTCGAGCCTCGCCTCGAGATCGTAGGTCTGACGGATGAGGGACTGGACCGCGGCCTTCCCGCGCACCGGTCCCGCGTACCGCTCGACGCGGTTCGAAAAAGCGACGAGGGCGACGTTGTCTCCCTGCCCGAGCGCGATGTAGCTGAGGATGATCGAGGCGTTGAGGCCCCGATCGAGGTGAGAGATGCCGTCGGTCTCGTTCAGCATCGACCGGCCGCAGTCGAGCAGGATGACGATGTTCTGGTTCCGCTCCGTCGTGAACTCGCGGCTGATGAGCTTCCGGTGCTTCGACGTCGCTCTCCAGTCGATGTGGCGGATCTCGTCCCCGAGACGGTACTCCCTGAGCCTCTCGAACTCGCCCTCGCGGCCCTTGAGCCGCCAGAGCTTCAGGCCCATCTCCGCGAGACGGTTCCGGCGGGCGAGAAGGTCGAAGCGCCGGACGGTGCGGATGTCGGGATAGATGCGGACTTCGCTGACCAGGGGCCTTCGGACCGTCCGCGTCCAGAGGCCGTAGGGGCTCGGATAGCGGAAGTGCACGAACGCGAATCGATGCGGACCCCGCTTCAGCGGATGGAGGTGATAGGTAGCCTCGACCTCTCTCTGCGGAACCAGGTCGCAGGTGAACGGGATCCCTTCGACCCGGCTCGGGTCCGGAGGCTCATCGGTCACCTCCACCCGGAGCGGGCGGGGAGAACGGTTGATGAGCCGAAGCGTCACCGGGTTCGGGGCGCCCACGCTCAGGACTTCGGAGACCTCGCGCAGCGCCTCGATGCGCTCGGGCCGGACTGTTCGAGAGTAATCGAGGATGGCGACGACGGTGACGACGCAGTTCAGGGCGAGACCGGCGAGAATCAACGGAGGCAGCCAGACCCCGGCGACGAACACCGCGCCTCCCAGCGCGTAGAGGGCGACGAGGCGCTTTCGCGGAATCACGATCGCGGCGCCGTCACCGAGTCGAGAATCTGCCCCACGACGCCGTCGGGGCGCTCCCCCTCGATCTCCGCTTCCGAGCGAAGGATGAGCCGGTGCCGCAGCACCCAGGGCGCCACTTCCTTCACGTCGTCGGGGACGACGAAGTTACGGCCGCGGCAGGCGGCGAGGACCCGCGAGGCGATCAGAAGGTTCACGCTTCCCCGGGGGCTCGCGCCCACCAGGACCGAGTGCCAGCTCCTCGTCTTCGCCACGATCTCGGTGATGTAGCGGAGAATCGAGGTCTCGACGATGACCTTGCCCGTCGCCTCTTGAACGGCGATGACGTCCTCCGCCCGCATCACCGGGTTCAGATCGAAGCCCGAAAGATCGCGCGGATCCCGGCCCGCCGCGTAGTGCCCGAGGATCTCGCCCTCTTCCTCGATCGAGGGATAGTCGACGAGGAGCTTGAACATGAACCGATCGATCTGGGCCTCGGGGAGGGGATAGGTTCCCTCGTGCTCGAGCGGATTCTGGGTGGCGAGGACCAGAAACGGTCTCCTCAGGCGGTAGGACTTTCCATCCGCGGTGACCTGTCGCTCCTGCATGACCTCGAGAAGCGCGGACTGCGTCTTCGGGGGAGAACGGTTGATCTCGTCGGTGAGCAGGAGGTTCGTGAAGATGGGCCCCGGCTTGAAATGAAACTCCTGCTCCTTCATGTCGTAGACCGAGTGGCCGGTGAGGTCGGAGGGCATGAGGTCCGGAGTGAACTGGAT
>DAISKN010000200.1:0-10156 GCA_036820975.1 Acidobacteriota bacterium
AGAAGCTCCCGCCTCTGACCGACGAGATCGTTCGTGACACGCTGGAGCGGACTCGCCGGTGATCGCCGTCGACACCAGCGTGGTGGTTGCGGCATTTGCGTCATGGCATGAGGCGCACTCCGCCGCCGAGGCAGCCCTCGCCCGGAAGCCTCGAGTGCCGGCTCACGTCCTGCTGGAGTCCTTTTCGGTTCTGACTCGCTTGCCCCCGCCTCATCGGGCCCCGGCGGAGCTGGTCCTCGCGTTTCTCGCGGAGCGCTTCAGCAAGGTCCCGTTGGCGCTGCCAGCGCGAATGCATCTGCGTCTCGTGGAGCGCGCCGTGGCCGCAGGGATCGGAGGAGGAAGCATTCACGATGCGCTCATCGCCGCCACGGCCCTCTGGGCGAAAGCCCGCCTTCTGACTCGCGACCGGCGCGCCGTTCCGACGTACGAGCGGCTCAAGGTCGACTACGAGTTCATCACTTGACCCGAGCGAAAGAACAGAACCACTGCCAGCACGCTGAGCTCCCGCTTCAGCTCTCTTCGTAGACCACTTTCCCGTTCACGATGGTCATCAGGACCTGAACGTCGAGGATCCTCTCGGGGTCGATGGTCAGCAGATCGTCCGAGAGCACGATGATGTCCGCGAGCTTTCCGGGCTCGAGGGTACCCTTGATGTTCTCCTCCCGCGTGAGGTACGCGGCCTTCGCCGTGTAGCCGGTGATCGCTTCCTCCATCGTGATCTTCTCTTCCGGCCCGTAGACCTCGCCCGACATGCCTTTCCGGGTGACGGCGGCGTAGAGCCCCACCATGGGTCCAATGGGGAGGATGTCGCTCCCCAGAGCGACGAAGATGCCGTGATCCATGGGCGTGCGCACGGGGTTGTTGCGCTTCAGGCGTTCGCCGTCGAGGTTCGCGGCGTAGCGGCCCTCGAGGGTGTAGGTGAAGTTCGGCTGCTGCGCGATGAGGATGTCGTACGCCGCCATCTTCTTCATCGTCTCCTCCGGAGGCATGATGGTGAAGTGGTTCAGAAAGTGGCGGTGGTCGTCCCGCGGTAGAGCGTCGAGGGCTTCGGCGAAGGCATCCACGGTGAGGACGATCGCCGCGTCGCCGATCGCGTGGAATCCGAGCTGCCAGCCCGCCTCGTGGCCCGCCTTCACGATCGCGCGGAGCTCCTCCTCGGTGTAGTTGAGCTTTCCCCGATAGTCGCCCTGGTCCTTGTAGGGCTCGAGGGTGTAAGCGGCAGGCCCCGTGAATCCTCCGTCGACGGTGATCTTCACTGCTCCCACTCTCAACCGCTCGTCGCCGTCTCCCGTCTTCCTGCCGAACGACGCGATGGCCGCCGGATCGCGAAAACGAATCTGGACCGCCGCGCGCGGCAGCTCTTCGCCGTGCTGCGAGTAGACCTGCTCCCACTCGGCATAGCTCTCGGGGGGAACCCCTGCCTGGATGATGCTGGTAATGCCGAGGCTCAAGAGGTTTCGGAGCGCCTGAGCGAAGCTCTCCCGGAGCTCTTCGGGAGTGGTCTCGGGAACGAGCCGGCTCACGATCCCCGCGCGCTCGCGGATGACGCCGTTGAGCTCTCCCTTCTCGTCCTTCTCGATGACCCCACCCTCGGGGTCGGGAGTCGCGGGAGTCACGCCCGCGAGCTCGAGCGCCATGCTGTTCGCGACCGAGCTGTGCCCGCCCGCCCGGGTGAGGATGACGGGATTGTCGGGCGCGGCCTCGTCGAGATCCCAGCGGAGCGGCCGCCGCTTCTCCTCGAGCTGGTCCTCGGACCAGCCGTAGCCGGTCACCCACTCGCCCTTCCCCAGCTCCTGCGCCTTCGCGGTGACGGCGCCGAAGACCTCTGTCAGCGATTTCGCCCGCGTCAGATCGACGGCCCGGCGCGCCTGGCCGCGGACGTGGATATGGGTGTCGTTGAATCCCGGCATCGCCATCTTCCCGTTCAGATCGACCACTTGCGCCGCCTCGTAGGCATCGAGAAGATCGTTTCCCCCGACGGCCAGGATCTTCCCGTCCTTCACCGCCACTGCTTCGTGGATCGAGAACGCCTCGTCGACGGCGACGATCTTGCCGTTGTGCAGCAGGAGATCCACGGGCTCTTTCGGCTGGCAGGCGGCGATCAAGAACGGAAGGAGAAGGCCGAGACGTTTCATGGTTCTCTCTTTCTATGCGGGAGGAACGGGCCGCGGCTTGCGGTCCTGGTCGATGGCGACGAACGTGAACAACCCCTCGGTGACCTTGACGTCCTGGCCCACGCTCGCCCGGATCGCCCAGGCCTCGACCTGGATCTTCATCGAGGTCGTTCCGATGCGGACGATATCGGTGTAGACGCAGAGGATGTCTCCGACGAACACGGGGAAGTGGAACGACATCGCGTCGATGGCGACGGTCGCCACCCGGCCGTGAGAGCGCTGAGACGCGGTCATTCCCGCGGCGATGTCCATCTGCGAGAGCACCCAGCCGCCGAAGATGTCCCCGCTCGGATTCGCGTCCCGGGGCATGGCGAGCGTCCGCAGGGAGAGCTGGCCTCTGGGCTTCTCGCTCACCGGCTCAACCCAGCTCGTCCAGCGTGAGGCGGAAGCTGGGAACGAAGACCTCGAGAAAGTAGCGCACTTCGGGAAGATCGATGCTCCGGACGGAGCTTTCGAGCGCCTGCTCCGCCTTGGTGAACTCCTTGTTCCCCGCCGCCATCTCCTCCAGGCACTTGATGTAGGCGCAGAGCTTGTCCGCGGCCTTGACGATCTCCTTGTGCTCGGTGTCCGAAGAGTCGGGGACGAGGACCCGCCGGTAGTCTTCCGCGAGCTCCTTCGGCACCATTTCGACGAGCCGCACCGCGGCGGAGGCCTCGATATCACGATAGGCCTTCCGGATCTCCGGGTTGAAGTACTTGATGGGGGAGGGGAGATCGCCCGTCAGCACCTCCCCCGCGTCGTGGTAAAGAGCCAGGACCGCGACCCGCTCGGGGCTCACCGTTCCTCCGAACTTCCGGTTTCGGATCAGGGCGAGTGCGTGCGCGATCTGCGCCACCCGGAGGCTGTGCTCCTGCACGTTCTCGGCATAGGTGTTGTGCATCAAGCCCCAGCGCTTGATGAACTTCATGCGGGAGAGATAGGCGAAGAAGTGGCTTCGACTCACCGCGCGTGATTCTACAGCGGTGGACTCTCGAATTGAATCGCCGGGGCCGCGGTCACCGTTTCTTCGGCTTCTTCTTCGCGCTCTTCCTCCGCGCTTTCGTCGCGGGTTTCCCGGCGGCGCTCCTCGCGGGCTTCTTCGCCTTCCTGGCCAGGCTCTTCGCCCTCGGCCGCGCGTGAAGGGGCTGATAGACGCCGAGCTTTCCGCCGCCCGGAAGAGTGACGCGAGTCAGGATACCCCAGCCCACGTTCTGCGCCGGAGCGCAGGGGATGTTCCGCTTCTCCATGTCGGCGACGAACGCCTCGGCGTCGTCGCACATCAGGTAGAACTCGTGCACGTCGTTCGCTTCGGACGGATGCACCGCGACCTCCGCCGGCGGAAGCCCGAATATCAGCCACTCGTCGCCGACGTCGACGCTCGGGAGCCCGAGCACGTCGCGCAGGAACGCGCGGTCGGCCTCGGGCCTCGCGCTGTAGAGGATCGAATGCGCACCGATGATCATGAGAGCTCCTCTCCACCGGATTCGTGAACGGCGCGGGAATCATGTTACACGATCTCGTCGATTCTCCGTTCGCCTGTGGAAGAATCGGCCGCTCTCGCCTACCATTCCTCGGCGAGGAGCGTGGTTCTTGAGCTCGGAACGCTGGGAGCGGGTGAAGAAGCTCGTCGATGAGGCGCTCGGAAAGAGCGTCACCGAACGGGCTCGCTTCGTTCGCGAGGCCTGCGCGGGGGACGAAAGTCTCCGGGAGGAAGTGGTCTCGCTCCTGCGCTACGAGCACGAGGGGTTCCTCGAGCGTCCGGCGGCCTCCGTCGAGCCAACCCGGGAAGTCCCCCAAGGCCCCTTCGACACACCGCTGGCGGTCGATGTTTCGTACGGTCGGTTCCGCCCCGGCGCGATCCTTCTGAGTCGTTACCGGATCATCGAGCGCGTGGGGAAGGGAGGAATGGGCGAGGTCTACCGCGCCGACGACCTCACCCTGGACCAACCGGTCGCCCTCAAGTTCCTGCCCGAAGAGGTCTCCCGGAATCCCAAGGCTCTGCAGCAATTTCGCGGGGAGGTTCGCATCGCCCGGCAGATCTCGCACCCGAACCTCTGCCGGGTTTACGACATCGGCGAGGCGGAGGGCCTCCACTTCCTTTCGATGGAGTACATCCGAGGCGAGGATCTGCGGTCGCTGTTGAGACGCATCGGCCGGCTGCCTGCCGACAAGGCCGTCGAGGTCGCGGCGCAGATCGCTTCGGGGCTCGCCGCCGCGCACGACAAGGGTGTGCTGCATCGGGATCTCAAGCCCGCGAACGTGATGCTCGACGAGCGCGGTCAGGCCCGAATCACCGACTTCGGGCTCGCCGCCGTCGCCGGAACTGTCGAGAGCCGCGACATCCGAAGCGGCACTCCGGGCTACATGGCGCCCGAGCAGTGGGCGGGCGAAGAGGTGACCGAGCGGAGCGACATCTACAGCCTGGGTCTGGTGCTCTACGAGCTCTTCACCGGTTCGCGGGCGCTCTCGGATCCGACGCAGGAGGAGATCACTCCTCCGTCGGCGATCGTTTCGGACGTGGACTCCAGGGTGGAGCGGATCATCCTGCAATGCCTGTCCAAGGATCCGGAGGGCCGCCCCGCATCGGCGAACGCCGTCCGTATGGCGCTTCCGGGGAAGGACCAGCTCGCGGCAGCGGTCGCCCGCGGCGAGACGCCGGCCCCGGCTCTCGTGGCGGAGGCGGGGGATTACGACGGCCTCTCGCCCTCGATCGCCTGGGCGTGCCTCGGAGCGATTGTCCTGGTGCTCGCGGGCACGGTGTGGATGGCGGGGCAGTCCCGACTCGCGGGAATTCTGCCGCTCCCCAAGTCCCCCGAGGTGCTGGTCGCGGATGCGCGTGCGATCCTTCGTTCCCTCGGATACCCCACTCCAGAACGGGACAGCACCTTCGGTTTCACGCGGGAGACGGGCTACATCGAGCACCTGATGAGTGAGGAGCGTTCCCCGGACTGGAGGCGCCTGCTGGCCCGAGGCGAGCCCAACGTCATTCGGTTCTGGTACCGCGAGAGCTCGCGGTATCTCGTGCCTCACCGAATCACGGAGTTCTTCCCGGAGCAGCACGACCCGCCGCTCGCCGTCCCCGGGATGGTGACGTTGGAGCTCGACACCCTGGGGCGCCTGCGACAGCTGGCCGCCGCCCCTCCCGAGCGCGACGACGCCGGTCCCGTCCCAGATCCCGATTGGGGCCCCCTCCTCGCGGCGGCGGCGTTCGACCCGTCTGCGCTAACGCCTGTCGAGCCCCGATGGCTGCCTCCGGGTCATGCGGACCGGCGAGCCGCCTGGGAGGGCGTGTTCTCCGATGCTCCCGAGATACCGATCCGAATCGAAGCGGCCGCCTATCGCGGCCGCCCCGTCGCTCTACGCATCGTCGAGCCCTGGTCGGAGCCCGAGGGAATGACCTCCGACGGATGGGTGCGCGCGTCGGACGTGGTCCCTTCGGCGTCGGGCCGGATCGCGCACGTGGGCCTGCACCTCCTCTTCATGCTCACCCTGGCGGTGCTGGCTCATCGAAACTGGAAGCTCGGCCGTAGCGATCGCAAGCACGCCTTCCGGCTGGCGACGATTCTCGGCGTCCTGATGATGGCGCACTGGCTTCTCGCGGCCCATCACGTGCCCGACGGGTCTCAGCTCCAGATCTTCTTCGGAGGTCTGTACCGGGCGTTCTTCGTCTTCGGGCTCGGGGGTCTCCTGTACCTCGCGCTCGAGCCCTACGCCCGGAAGCTCTGGCCGCGCGCGCTCGTCTCCTGGGTTCGCCTGCTCGACGGCCGATTCCGCGACCCCATCGTCGGGAGGGACGTCCTGGTGGGCACGGTCCAGGGGGTGGGTGTCGCGTTCGTGTTCTACCTGGCGCGCATGGTGCCCCTCTGGCTCGGCGGAGCGCCGCCGAGGCCGGATCTGCCCCACCACCCCGCGGAGCTCCTCGCGCTTCGCGGCGTCCGGGAATCGGTGGCCGAGCTCATCGCCGTCCAGATCAATATCGCGACGCACATTCTCTACCTCTTCATCGCTCTCCTCCTCCTGCGCCTGGTCTTTCGCAAGACGTGGATCGCCGTCGGCCTCCACTGGATTCTCTACGTCTTCGTCTACGGCTCGGGGTTCGGTTACTTTCCCATAGCCGTCTTCATCACCGCGTGGCACGTCGTGTTCTTCCGGTTCGGCTGGGTGTCGATCCTCGTGGCCACGTGGATCACCGATGCGCTCGGCGGATTTCCTCTCACCACGGATCCTTTCGCGTGGCACGCCTACGCGTCGTTTCTCCTGATCGGATTCTGTCTCGCGCTCGCGATCTATGGTTTCAAGACCTCGCTCGGGAAGCGACCCGTGTTCCAGGATCTCCTCGGCGAAGGATGACCGGCCGCGAACGTCCCAAATCGCCCGCTCCCATCACCGAAGTCCTGGCGCGGTGGGGAGAAGGCCATCGCGACGCCCTCGACGATCTCGTCCCCGCCGTCTACTCGGACCTGCGCCGGCTCGCCAGAGCGCAGCTCGCAAAAGAGCGCCTCGGGCACACGCTGCAGCCGACGGCGCTCGTCAACGAGGTGTTCCTCCGGCTCGGGAGCTATCAACGGATCTCCTGGCAGAACCGGGCCCATTTCTTCGCCGTCGCCGCCAAAATCATGCGCCGGGTCCTTGTCGATCACGCGCGCCGGCGGCGGGCGGCGAAGCGAGGGGGCCCGGCCGATCCGGTTACCCTTTCGGAGTCCCACATGCCCGGCGAGCCCTTGAACGTCGACCTCCTCGCTCTCGACGAGGCCCTCGCCCGCCTCGAGAAGAAAGACGCGCGGCAGTCGTCGATCGTCGAGATGCGTTTTTTCGCGGGCCTCAGCGAGGACGAGATCGCCGAAGTGCTCGGAGTCCCGGCCGCGGAGGTGAAGCGGGACTGGCGGGTGGCGAAGCTGTGGCTCCGGCGCGCGCTTTCCCCGAGGGCCCCTCGGCGGCGGTAGCTCCGGGCTCAGTACTCGACGAAGGCGTCGTCCGGATAGCAGTAGAGCCACCGCTCACCCGGCTCCGCCGAGGCGACGACCGGATGCCCGCTCTCCTGCGCGTGTCGGGTCGCGTGCCGATTGGGGGAGCTGTCGCAGCAGCGCGTCGTGCCGCATTCCTGGCAGGTGCGCAGGTGGACCCACCGGTCTCCGCTCTTCACGCACTCGTCGCACTCCCGGCGTTTGGGGTGGGTGATGCCGTCGACGGCCTCGATGTGAGGACAGGTCTCTTCCGACATGACGAGAGAATACCCTTGACCGGACGGATTTATATTGTCAGAATTGTTGACTAAATGACGGCGCACGCCGACATGCTGGGGGAGTTCGAGCTCGTGGTGCTCCTCGCGGTCCTGCGGCTTAGGGACGACGCTTACGGCGCGTCGATTCTGGAAGAGATCGCGCGGAAGACCCGGCGGCCGGTCGCGCGGGGCTCGGTCTACATCACCCTCGACCGGCTGCAGGCCAAGGGACTCCTCGGCTCGGAGCGGGGCGAGCCCACCCCGATCCGCGGCGGCAGGGCGAAGCGCTACTTCAAGCTCAAACCTCGGGGACTGCGAGCGTTGAAGCGGACGCTCGGTGACCTGGGTCGACTTCAAGAGGGCCTTCAGCCCCTCCTCGAGGGTGCATGAAGAGAAGGCCGCCCCGGCTCGCGCTCGCGCTACTGAGTTGTGCGGTTCCCGAAGGCGCGCGTGAGGAGATCGAAGGCGATCTGATCGAAGAGTTCGAGCGGCATCGACGAACGCGCCTGTGGTTCTGGATACAGGCGGTCTCGATCTCCTGGTCGTATCGCCCTCGATGGTCGTTGCCGCGAGCGAACGTCTCGACGCTCTTCAACGACGCCTGGTCCGGGGCCCGGTCGCTCCGGAGGCGGCCGGCTTTCGCGCTCGCCGCGGGCGCGCTCCTCGCCCTCGGGATCGGCGTGAACGCGGCGATGTTCCAGTGGATCGACACCCTCTGGAATCGTTCTCTTCCCTACGCCGACGCGGATCGCCTGGTCCGGGTGTTCCACTCCAGGGAGGGAAGCCGCGAGAGTCTTTCGCCTCCCAACTACTTCGATTTGACCGGAGAGAGGGAGGTCTTCGAGCGAGTCGCCGGATACTGGAGCCCGAGCCTGACGCTCACCGGAGACGCGGAGCCGGAGAAGCTTCTTGCGGCGACCGTGTCCCACGCCTTCTTCGAAGTCCTGGGGATCGCGCCGCTGATCGGGCGAAGCTTCACACCCGATGATGACCGTCCGGGGGCTTCGCCGGTCGCGGTGCTGGGACACGGACTCTTCGAGCGCCGGTTCGCGGGCGATCGCGCGGTCGTCGGCCGCGAGATCCTTCTCGACGGCACGGCGGTTACCATCATCGGCGTCACTCCCGAGGGATTCTCGTATCCTGCGCCCGGCACGGAGCTCTGGGTTCCGCTCCGGCTCCCCCGCGATCGTCCCGACCAGGGGGGAAGCCCCTATCGCAGTTTCCGCATCCTGAACGTCGTCGGGCGTCTCCGCGAGGAAACGTCTCTTGCGCAAGCGAGAGCCCGGCTCTCTTCGCTCTCCGATCGTCTAAGTCGGGAGTACCCGGACTCGAACCAGGCTTTCGAGCTGGAAGTCGCGGATTTGAAGGAAGTGGAGAGAGGCCCGCTCCGCGCTCCTCTCTTCCTCCTGGGCGGCTCGCTGTTCCTGCTGCTTCTCCTCGTCTGCGCCAACGTCTCCGGTCTCTGGATCGCGCGTCTCCTGGCGCGGGAGAGAGAGCTCGCGGTCCGTGTCGCCCTGGGAGCTTCGAGAGCGCGTCTCCTCCGGGAGCTCCTCGCCGAAGGACTCCTCGTCTCTCTGCTGGGGACTGCGGGAGGAAGCCTTCTCGGGACCTGGATCGCGGCGGGAGCTCGGGAGGCGGCGCCCGCGGGTCTCCCGGTTCCCGACGTCCTCGAGAAAGGCTCCCTGTATCCCATCGTCTTCCTCGCGATTCTCCTTCCGATCTTCCTCGCGCTCGCCTCGGCTCCCGCGGTCTCCGGAAGCGGAAGGAATCTCTCGAACTCTCTCCGTCCCGGAGGGCGGGTCGAGGGCGGAAGCGCCCGGGCCGGTGCGAGAAGAGTGCTGGTCGTGTTCGAGATGGCTCTCGCTTCGACTCTCCTGATCGGCGCCATGCTCCTCCTCAAGAGCTTCCGCGCGCTCGAGGGCGTTGATCGGGGGTTTCGCGGCGAGAACGTCTACTTCACGAGCGTCGAGCTTCCCTTCACCAGGTATCGTGAAAGCCATCGCCGCGCGAGATTCTTCGAAGACCTTCAAGAGCGTCTGCGGCAAGCTCCTGGGGTCGAGCGCGCGAGCATCTCTCTCGGACTTCCCCTCGATCCCCGGGCGGAGTTCTTCGTGACCCGGAGCCCGTACTCGGTCGAGGGCCGGCCCGAGCCCGAGGCGGGCCGGAAACCCGAGGCCGCGCTCCACGTCGTCGGGCCGGAGCTCTTCGAGACGCTCGGGGTCTCGGTCCGACGCGGGCGAGGCTTCGACGCGCGCGATCATCGGGACGCGGCTCCGGTCGTCATCGTGAACGAGTCCTTCGCGAGAGCGGCATGGCCCGGGGGAGATCCGTTGGGAAAAGAGATCCACCATGACCTGGTCCTCCTTCCCGACGACGCCTCCCGCCGCCGCGTGGTGGGCGTGGTATCCGATTTCCGCTACTACGCCCTCGAGCGCGAGCCGGAGCCCCAGATGTACGTTCCCCACGGCCAGTCGCCCTGGCCGTCGATGCATCTCCTCATCCGCGCTTCGGCGGATCGCGACTCGCTCCATGCGCAAGTCCGTGAAATCGTCCGCGATCTCGACGCGGACGTTCCGTTGGCTCCGCTCGCTTCGATCGCCGACGTGGGCCAGGGAGTCGTCGCCGCCCCTCGACTTCGCGCGCGGCTTCTGACGGGCTTTGCCGCCGCCGCTGCCTTTCTCGCCTCGATCGGACTCTACGGCGTCATCTCTTTTTCCGTCGCCTCGAGGACGCGCGAGATCGGCCTTCGCGTGGCCCTGGGCGCGCGGCGGGATGAGGTCGT
>DAISKN010000201.1:0-10117 GCA_036820975.1 Acidobacteriota bacterium
CCGTACGTCGTCGGGCAGCGCTTCGTGAGCGAGGCGGAGCCGGAGCTCGGACTCGGGCGAGTCGAGCATATCGAGAATCGGAGCCTGGTGCTGCGGTTTCCCGCGAGCGACACCCTGCGCCGGTACGCGTCGGGCACGGCGCCGATCCGCCGGGTCGCGTTCCGCGTGGGCGACGAGGTCGAGGACCAGCGCGGCCGGCGGCTCCGAGTCGAGAAGGTCGTCGAGCACGGCGGGCTCTTCGTCTACGAGGACCGCTCGCGCCGCCTTCCCGAGAGCGAGCTCTCGGGAAGCCTCACTTACAGCAAGCCCGAGGACCGATTGCTCGCCGGGCTGTGGGACCGCAGTCGAGGCTTCGACATCCGCCGCCGCGCCCTCGTGCACCGCCACGCCGTCCTCCGATCGGAAGCCCGCGGATTTCTCGGGGGGCGCATCCAGCTCATTCCCCACCAGCTCGGAATCGCGCGCGATGTGGCCTCCCGCGCGCGGCCGCGCGCCCTTCTCGCGGACGAAGTCGGTCTCGGAAAGACGATAGAGGCGGGACTCATCATCCATCGCCTCCTCCGGTGCGGCCAGGCGTCCCGCGTCCTCATCCTGGTTCCCGAGCCGCTGGTGAATCAGTGGTTCGTCGAGATGTTTCGCCGATTCCATCTTTCGTTCACCATCGCCGACGAAAGCCACTGCGGAGCCGCGCCGGAGGACGTCGAGAATCCCTTCCTTCAGGTCCAGACGGCGATCGCCGCGACGCCCTATCTCGCGCGCGACCCGAAGCGCCGGGAGCAGGTCGAGGCCGCGGGCTGGGACGTGATCGTCGTCGACGAAGCCCACCACCTGACGCGCCCCGGACCCGAGTACCTCCTCGTCGAATCGCTCGCCGCGCGCACCGAAGGCTTGCTCCTGCTCACGGCGACCCCCGAGCAGCTCGGGGAGGAGAGTCATTTCGAGCGGCTCAGGCTCCTCGACCCCGACCGCTACCCGAGCTATGCGCGCTACCGCAAGGATCGCGGGCGCTACCGGGCCGTCGCCGGGTTCGCGACCCGTATCCTCGCCGGAAACGAGCTCACTGCGAAGGAGGCGAAAGATCTGGCGGCGATTCTTCCAAGAGCGGCGAAGACCCTGAGGAGCCTCCTGCGGCGGCTCCGGTCCGGCGACGAAACCGCTCGCGTCCCGCTTCTCGACGCGCTCGTGGACCAGCATGGTCCGGGCCGCGTCGTGTTCCGGAACGCCCGCTCGGTCCTGGCGCAGTTCCCCGAGCGGAAGCTGAGGCCGTGGAAGCTCGACTGGTCTCGTGGCCGGGAGACGCTGCAGTGGCGCCAGCTCGCGAGCGAGTTCGTTTCCGACGCGGGGCAGGAGGCGCTCGACGACTACCCGTACCACTTCGATCCGCGCGTCCGCTGGCTTTCCGAGCTCCTGCGCCAGGTGTCTCCCGAGAAGGTGCTCGTCATCTGCCGCTACAAGGAGAAGGTGACGGCGCTCCAGGAAGCGCTCCGGAGGATGAGTCCGGTCTCGGTGGCGCTCTTTCACGAAGGGCTCTCCCTCCTGTCGCGGGACCGCAATGCCGCGTGGTTCGCCGAGGACCGCGACTCGGCGCAGGTCCTGCTGTCGTCGGAGATCGGAAGCGAGGGTCGGAACTTCCAGTTCGCCCATCACCTCGTTCTCTTCGACCTCCCTCTCGGCGGCGAGCTTCTGGAGCAGCGCATCGGAAGGCTCTACCGAATCGGACAGGAGCAGGAAGTCTCGATCCACGTTCCCTACCTTCCCGGCTCCGCCCAGGAGATGCTCTTCCGGTTCCACCACGAGGGGCTCGGCGCGTTCGAGGCCAGTCTCCCGGGCGCCGCCGACTTCGACGAGCTCGGCTCGGAGCTCCTGCGACTCGCCGTCGAGCACGTCGAGAGCCGGGACGCGAAAGAATCCGCGGCGCTGCCTCCGGCGTTCGACGATTTTCTCGCGGAGACTCGCCGCGTCAAGGAGCGCGTTCTCGGAGAGCTCGCGGCGGGGCGGGACCGTCTCCTCGAGCTCGGCTCGTACCGTCCCCGCGCCGTGGAGCCGCTCATGGCCGAGATACGCCGATGGGACGAGGACGAGGCTCTCGATTCCTTCGTGGTCGATGCTCTCGACTACCTGGGCGTGGATCCGGAACGGATCTCGCCCCGGACCTTCGTCTTCCGCCAGGGTACGAAGCTCCGGGTATCCACCCTTCCCGGGCTGCGTTCGGACGAGGTGGCGATGACCTCGGACCGCGGCCGGGCGACGCGCGAGGGGGAGCTCGACTTCCTGACGTGGGATCATCCGATGGTGGTGGGCGTCCTCGATCTCCTTCTCGGGGATCCATCGTCGAGCGCGAGCGTCGCCGTGCTCCCCGGAGCCGAGCGAGGGATACTGCTCGAGGTGATTTTCGTTCTCGAGACCGTGGCGCCCCCGGGGCTCGACGTCGGCCGATTCCTTCCTCCGACGCCGCTCCGGGCGGTGGTCGATCACCAACTCGCTGACGTGACCGGGAAGTATCCGCCGTCCCTGCTCGAGAGCCGCGTCCGGGACGGAAGAAAAGAGCTGCGGTTCCGCGATCTCGGGTTTCTCGAAGACCTCGTGCCGCGAATGCTGGGGAAGGCGCGTTCCCTGGCGGAGCGGGAGGCCCCGCGGAGGATCGGAGCGAGCCTGGAGGAGACGCGGGACTGTCTCGAGCGCGAAATCGGCCGGCTTCGATCGCTCGCCGAAGTCAACGATCACGTGGATCCGAAAGAGGTCACGGGAGCGGAGAAGCGGAGGAAACGAACGGAGAAAGCGATCTCCGCCGCCGAGCTCCGGCTCGATTCCCTGCGGCTCATCTGGCTCGGTCTCGAGTCTTCGCGGCTCTGATCATGCTGAAGGTGAGAAACATCGCCGTGCTTCTGGGGCTCATCGCCGTCCTCTACGCCCTCGCCCCGGCGGAGAAGAAAAGGCGATGGCTCGACCGGTTCCGCGAGCTCGGCCGGGCGCTCACTCTGTCCATCGTTATTTACTGGGTCTACATGCTGGTGCGCTACCTCTACTTGAACCGTTGACGAAGGAGCGAAGGCCTCCCGCGCCGGCTGCTTGCCGGATCGAAGTCGGTCCTTTACGATTAGAGAAGGCCCGTGAAAACTCTCCTCGATCTGATCCAGGAATACGCGACGCTCAACGAGGCCAAGACCCTGTCGCGCGGGGTCCTGCCGAAAGCGCAGGAGACCCGTTGGCTCGAGCTCAAACGATTCTACGACATGCTGATGGCCCAGGACGGACTCGCGCGAAAGCCCGCGGCCCGTTTCAGCCCGGAGGAGATCCGGCAGCGGGTGGCCGCGCGCGGGCGGCTGCGGGTTCAGACCGATCTGGAGATCGTGGTGGCGCAGGAGTCGGAGTACCACCGGGCTCGCGTCGGGAACTTGAGCCGCGGCGGCGTGCTCCTGCACTGCGACCACGGGTTCGAAGTCGATACCCGCCTCACGCTGCACATGGCGAACGTCGCCCGGGACGAGAGCGTCCTTCCCACCGAAGGCCGCGTCGCCTGGCGCTCCGAGGGAGGCCGAACGGACGAATCCTTCCGCTACCGGCTGGGAGTGGAGTTCCAGGATCTCGGCCCCGAGCAGGAGCGCACGCTCGACTCCTTCGTGGTCGACAGCCTGGAGACCAAGCTCCTGTGTCTCGGGCGCGAATCCCTCGACGCGGAGTTCCTGCGCAAAGAACGGCTGGCGCTCTAGCGGGTTGCGGGGGGGTCCCGCGGCACGGGTGCGCCCTCGAGGCTAGACCTCGCGCAGTTTCTTGTAGGCTTCCGTCGCCGACTGCGGGCGGGCGTAATCGATCTTCCACTCCCGCTCTTCCAACGGCTTCTTGCCGAGGGCCCGGGCCATCTGGCGCACGTGTGCGCCCTGGCAGCCGCAGCAGCCCCCGATGTAGTTCACCCCGAGATCGCGGGCTCGGGCCGCGAAGTCGCCGAGCTCGTAGCGGGTGATCTGATAGGGGTCGAGCCGATCCGGGAACCCTTTCTGACCGGGAAAGAACGGGACCTCGTCGGTGCAGCGATAGCCCACGGGTTGGGCGGCTACGTAGCACTTCACCGCCTTCCGTATCTCTTCGACGACCGGCAGCATGTGCGCGGGATCCATGAAGCAGTTGGTGCCCACGATGTCCGCGCCGGCCCCTTCGAGAGCGCGAGCGACCTCCGCAGGCGTCTTCCCGTCGCGGGTTTTGGGTCCTTCGAAGGCGAGCGTCACCATGACCGGCAAGCCCGTCTTCTTCATTCTCTCGAGAGCGAGGAGAGCCTCGCCCAGGTGGAGGAACGTCTCGCCGATGAAGAAGTCGACCCCCTCCTCCATCTGGAACCGGATCTGATCGTCGAACAGGCGGCGGCACTCGTCGGCCGCGGCGGGGCTCCCTTCCTGGTACTTCCAGGTGAGCGAGAGGTTGCCGGCGACGGGGATGTCGCTTCCCGCGACCTCGCGGGCCAGGCGCACCGCCGCGCTGTTGATCTCGCCCAATCGATTCGCGTAGCCGATCTGGGCCAGCTTGTTCTCGCTGGCGTAGAACGTGAGCACCTGCAGGACCTCGGCGCCCGCGTGAACGAACTCCTGGTGGAGCGCCCTGAGAGCGTTGGGATGCTCGATTACGACCTCCGGCGTGAACGGTCCGGCCTGCACGTAGCCCCGGCTTTCGAGCGCCAGGAGGTACCCTCCATCTCCGAGCACGATGCCCTTCTTCAGCTTTTCGAGAATCGACTGTGGCATGGCGGGAACCCCTTTCCAGGCGGCGCGCATCATAACATACGCGCAGCCGCGGCTCAGGAGAGGGGCAGCCGCACCGCGAGCTCGGTCCTTCCCGGGCGGGAATCGACGGTCAACCGGCCGCGATGCTGGGTCACGATGCGATGGGTGATGCGCTGTCGGAGGTCGCGCGCGAGGGCGCGCAGCACGTCGGGGTCGTCGTCGACGGCGAGAATGACCGGCCTGGTCACCGAGGCAGTGCAGCAACGGGGTGGGGGACCTCCAAGCGGCCCTGCTTCTGCCGAAGTAGAATGACCGGTCATGAGATTGCGACTGGCGGTTTTCTCGGCGGCGCTCGTCGCCGCGCGTCTGGGCTTCGCCGCGGGAGCGGAGCCGGTTTCGGGAATCGACAAGGACGGTCTCTCGACTTCGGTGCGCCCTCAGGACGACTTCAACGCCTACGTGAACGGCACCTGGATCCGCGAGACGGAGATTCCCGCGGACCAGCAAACCTGGGGAAGCTTCGCGATCCTCGACGAGGAAAGCGAGAAGAACCAGCGCGCCATCATCGAGGAGCTTTCCGGAGCCCCCGAGCTGACGGCGGGATCGGACGAGCAGCGCGTCGGCGATTTCTACAGAAGCTACATGAACACCGGGAGACTCGAGGAGCTCGGGACCCGGCCGGTGGAGTCGGACCTGAAGAGGATTCTCTCCGCGTCCTCCGCCGCGGCTCTCTTTCGCCTGAGCGCCGAGAATCGGGTGGCGGGCGTGGATTCTCCCCTCTCGCTCCAGGTGTTCGCCGACCTGGGGGATTCGACGCGCTACGTCGTGTACCTGTCCCAGTCCGGTCTCACCCTTCCGGACCGCGACTATTACTTCGAGCAGGGCGAGAAGTACGAGACCCTGCGGGCGGCCCTTCCGCGCTACGCGGCGAAGCTCTTTCGGCTCGGCGGTGTTCCCGACGGAGAGGCCCGCGGGCGGGCGGTCCTCGAGGTCGAAAGACGCCTCGCCGAGCCGCAATGGCGCGCCGAGGAGACGCGAAACGTCCAGAAGATCTACAACCTCTACGCCAGGGCCGATCTCGGAAACGCCACCGATCGAATCGACTGGGACGGGTATCTCGAAAGCTCTCGGGTGCCGGATCTGGGCCAGCTGGTCATCGCCCAGCCCTCCTACGTGACGGCGCTCGGAGGCCTAATCGAGGAGATCCCGCTTTCCGACTGGAAGAGCTATTTCGCGTTTCGCGTCCTCGACGCCGCGGCGCCGTACCTCTCCGACGCGTTCGTGCAGGCGAGATTCGATTTCGCCGGCCGGCTGGTCGGCGGGCTGGAGGAGATCCCGCCCCGATGGCAGCGCGGAGTGCGAAACGTGAACGCGTTGATGGGAGAAGCGGTAGGGAAGCTCTACGTCGCGCGCCACTTCCCTCCGGAAGCGAAGGCTCGGATGGAAGAGCTCGTGGTCAACCTGATCGATACCTACGGCGAGGCCATCGAGGAGCTTCCCTGGATGACGGCGGAGACCAAGGCGCGCGCCCAGGAGAAGCGGAAGAAGTTCACCTACAAGATCGGCTACCCCGAGCGCTTCCGCGACTACGGCAGGCTCACGATCGACCGCGACGACCTCCTCGGGAACGTGCGGCGGGCGAACGAGTTCGAGTACCAGCGCAATCTCGGCAAGCTCGGCCAGCCAATCGATCGCGCCGAGTGGCAGATGCCTCCGCAAACGGTGAACGCCTATCACGACCCGACGAAGAACGAGATCGTGTTTCCCGCCGCCATCCTCCAGCCGCCGTTCTTCGACATGACCGCGGACGACGCCGTGAACTACGGAGCCATCGGCGTCGTCATCGGGCACGAGATGGGCCACGCCTTCGACGACCAGGGGCGGCAGTTCGACGGCGACGGAAACCTGCGGGACTGGTGGAGCGAGTACGATGCGGCCGCTTACGAGGAGAGCGCCTCGACTATGGTGAAGCAGTTCGAGGCCTTCGAAGCGCTTCCCGGCCTCCACGTGAACGGGAAGCTGACCCTGGGAGAGAACATCGGAGACCTCACCGGGATCGCCATCGCCTACCGCGCCTACCTGAAGTCGCTCGGCGGGAAGGAGGCTCCGGTTCTCGACGGGTTCACCGGGGCGCAGCGATTCTTCATCGGCTACGCCCAGATCTGGCGCTCCCGGTTCCGCGAGGAAGCGATGCGCCAGCTCGTGCTCTCGAACCCGCACGCTCCTCCGGAGTTCCGCGTGAACGGACCGCTGCGGAACTCGCCGGAGTTCTTCGAAGCGTTCGGGGTGAAGGAGGGCGACGGCATGTGGCTGCCCCCGGGAGAGCGCGTCAAGATCTGGTAGCGCTCGCTACACCGAAGCGATTGGCGCTTCCGTCGTCTCGGTCGAAGTCGAGGGCGCGGGAAGCGGCTCCTCCGCCGCGAACCGACGGAGCACGTTCTCGGTGATTCGCGACACGTTGTTGTTGTAGTTGTTGAACGAGAGGCTCCCGCACCAGGCGATGGAGCTCGTCGAGAAGACGCCTCCTCCGTTCGGGTACTCGAGGTAGACCATGTCCGCCCGCACCAGCGGGTTCTCCGTCCCACCGGTCTCGGCCCAGTTGGCGGTGTTCGTCTGCTCGACCACGTGCCGGTACTCGTCGGAGTGGCCGAAGGAAGAGGCCAGGACCAGGGTGTGAGCCGGGGTCCCGAGCGCGAAGTCCGCTCGATCCAGCTCGGAGCCGGCGGCGCCGAAGCTCAGGACCAGCGAGGGGAAGTTGCCGATGAGCTCGTCGTCTCCCACCCCCTCGAAGATGAACCGGGCGCGGGGGTCGAAGCTCCCCGGCAGCCGGCGATAGGGCGAGTTCCGGTCGAATCCCTGCGCGGTGAAACCGACGCCGAAGAACTGCTGCGGCGCCATTCCGCGAAACCGCCAGAGACCTCCCGGCTCCCCCGTGAGGCTGTGGTGGTGCTCGCCCGGGGCTCCCTGCCAATGCTCGGTTCCGTCGCGGCGCCGCACCTCGATGAAGCGCCCGCTGGGATCCATCGGCGTGACCCAGTAGAAGCCGTTACCGCCCATGTACATCAACCGCCCGCCCCGATCCAGGTACGAGCGGAGCCCATCGAGCATCTCTAGCGAGTAGTACTCGGGATGAGTTCCCGTCAGAACGACCCGATAAGGCTCGAGAGCGGCGGCACCGCCGAAGTGGAGGTCCTCGTCCGTGAGGAAGTCGACCTCGAATCCCTTCACCTCGAGCCAGTCGACGATGTGGGTGTCCGCCATGAACTGCCACGGATTTCGACTGTCGATCTTCGGGCGCATATTGGTGATGGGGCGGAGGCGCGAGGAGTAGCAGACGCCGCTTCCGTCGCTGTGGCGCGAGTAGAGGCTCAGCGGGCGGATGGCGCTCGTCCCGGTTCCGGCGTAGGCGAGGTAGCTGAACGTGGGAATGAGGAGCGCGACCTTCGACGTGGGTGCGCCCTTCTTCGGCCTCACCACGAAGGGAACGTAGTCCTCGTTCTTCGAGGGCTCTCCCGATCGCAGCCGGGCGGCGTAGAGGCCGCTTCTCATGCTCTCGGGAACCCGCAGCTCGAAGGCAACCTCCCAGCGCGCGTCCTCCAGGTCGTCATCGTGGAAGTAGATGGCGCCGTACCGATCGCGGGCACGGCGATAGTCCAGCTCGGAAGAATTCCAGTTGTGGCCGGTAACGGCGCGCATGGGGAGGTTCACCGTGCGTCCGTGAATCGATCGGATTCGATGTCGAGGGAGAAATCCCAGGACGCGAGCGCGTCCGAGGGGCCGGCGCCGCTCTCGATCGCCTGGATTTCCTCCCGGCTCAGCGCGCGCTCATAGAGCCGCGGGTTGTCGATCTTGCCGTTGTAGTGGCCGGAGACGCGGTCGCGCGCCGCCGAGAAAGCGGCGATGAGAAGCGGCGCGTCGTTCGTCGAGACCGATGTCGCCGCCGTCTCCCGTTCCACGAGGCTCCTCGTGAGATCGAAGGGGAAGTTGTTCTGCGGCTGCTGGTAGAGGAGAACCTTCCGGCTCCGGGCGTCGAACGACACCGCCACGAAGTACCACGACGTGCTCACCCCCTGCGGACGCTCGTTCATTCCTGGAATCGCCGGCACCCAGGGACGCAAGGGCGCGCCGGCGCGGATGGTCTCGGCGCCGAGCCTCAGGGCCAGGGTTCCGTCCTCCTCGATGAAGAGGCCGTAGCCGCTCCGGTCGTCTCCGGACCACTTGGTGAGAATTCCTTCTGCCGGCCGGGGATGCACCGTCGTCGGAGCGATCCATGCGGTGATCGTGAAGCTTCCTCGAATCCTCAGATTCGGGTGGTCGGGGATGACGGCGTAGGAGCCCAGGGGGAGGTCCTGGTGCTTGCCCGGATACTCGCCGCTCACCGGTGTCTCGACCTCGATCTCCTTGATACCGGGTCCCTCGGGATTCGGATCGCCGTGGACCAACCGCACGATATCCGCCCGGTATCTCGGCGACTCGCTGCTCACCAGGAAACGGATCGTTTCCCCGGGCGCCACTCCGAGCTGGTCGGCGTATCCGACGATTCCTCGTTTTCTGAGGTTCTCCGCGACCTCCTGGGGGATGGGGCTGTAGCTCGCGCCGCCGTCCGGTGGAGGAGCGGTCGCCTGCCTCGCCGCCTGGGCTTCGGCGTCCGCGCGGCTGAGGACGCTGGTCGCGAGGGTGGTAACGCCGACGGTCTTCAGAAAATCCCGGCGGTTGACGGAGGCGCTCTCGCGGCGGCCCTTCTCGAGGTCGTCCTTGGGGGTCATGTCTCGTCCCTCCTGAGCAGCGGACCATTTTAATACGTGACGAAGGCCACGGCGACGGGCGATCCCACGCTGACGGCTTGCCCCGTAGCAGTGAGCCGTCCCGTTTCCGGGTCGATGCGGAAGACGACGACGCTGTCCGAGTCCTGGTTCGCCGCGAGAAGGAACGCTCCGGACGGGTCGATGCCGAAGCCGCGCGGAGTCTTTCCCGTCGTCGACACGTGCTCGACGAGTCGAAGGGCACCTTCGGTCTCATCCACGGCGAACACCGCGATGCTGTCGTGTCCGCGGTTCGAGGCGTAGAGGAAACGCCCGCCGGGATGGGACAGGACTTCGGCTCCGCTGAAGCCGTCGGAGACGCCGACCCCGTCGGGAAGCGACGAGACTCTCTGAATCGCGGTGAGAGCGCCTCGATCGGCGTCGTAGCGCATCGCGGTCAGCGTCATCGAGAGCTCGTTCAGGACGAAGGCGAAGCCCCCGCCGGGATGAAGCGCCACGTGCCGGGGCCCGTCTTTCGGCTCGAGCGCGACGGACGGCGGATCGTTGGCGGCGAGCGCGCCTCGAGCGGAATCGAAGCCATAGACGAAAAGCCGATCGAGGCCCAGATCCGCGGCGATGGCGAAGCGGTTCGCGGCGTCGACG
>DAISKN010000202.1:0-10098 GCA_036820975.1 Acidobacteriota bacterium
GTAGGTCGTAGAGCTCGGGGGCGGGCGCCTCGATGAAATGGAACTCTTCGCTCCGTAGAGACCGGAGCTCGCTCCAGCCGTAATGGAGCCGGGGGTAATGCGACTCGCCGTAGGCCAGGAGCTCGAGGCTCCCGGTCTCGCCGCGCGCGAGCGGAAGAAGGCTCGCTCCCTGGACCGAGGGCTCCGGAGGAAGCCCGACCAGATCCAGAACCGTCGGCATGAGGTCGATCGCGCGAACCTGGGCGGCGACGCGAACGCCTTCCGGAAGGTTCGGCGCTTTAATAAGGAAGGGGACCTTCATCGTGGCGTCATATATGAAGAACCCGTGGTCGAGCTCTCCGTGGTCTTCGAGAGCTTCCCCGTGGTCCGCCATCACCGCTACCAGACTCGTGCCTCCCAGCGACTCCCGCGAGAGCCAGTCGAGGAGCCGCCCGATGAGCTCGTCGACGTAAGCGACTTCCCCGTCGTAGGGGCCGAAGCGGCTTCCCGCGTGGCGGCCGCGGTGCGGTTCCGGTGGCTCGTATGGCGCGTGTGGATCGTAGAGGTGGACCCAGGCGAAGAACGGTCCGTCTTCTGCCTCTCCCATCCATCGCAGCGCCTCCGCCACCACCTCGTCTCCTCGGCGGGAGACCGACCCGAGACTCACGTCATCGAAGCTCGCGAAGTCGAAGTCGTCGAAGTACCGTTCGAAGCCCTGGTCGAGACCCCACCGGGAGTCGAGCACGAAAGCCCCGACGAAGGCCCCCGTCCGGTAACCCTGCGCCGCGAGTGTCTCCGCGAGCGTCACGCTATCCCGCGCGAGGTGGTATCCCCCGTTGTCGCGTACCCCGTGGCGAAGGGGATAGGTGCCCGTGAGGATCGAAGCATGGGCGGGGAGAGTGAGCGGGGCGACCGCGCTCGCGTTCTCGAAGAGGACCCCGGCCCGCGCGAGCCCATCGAGGTTCGGGGTCAGCCCCGAGTCGTTCCCGTACGCCCCGAGCCGGTCGGCGCGAAGAGTGTCGACGGTGACGAGAACCACGTTCGTTCGCGGGTGAATCCGCTCCTCGCGGGCGCAAGTGACGAAAATGAGAAGGGAAGGGAGGAGCCCCGCGGCTCGCATCGACTTCATCAGCGGGCGCGGCGCTGGCGCCGGGCCGGGCGCGGGGCGAAGTAACCGCCTCGGCTGCGTAGCTCGGTGCCGGTCTCCTTCGAGAGAATCTGCAGGCGTCGCCATGCGCCGTCGGCGGTCGTGTTGGTCGATACGTACCCCAGGCTGTACTGGCTCTTCAGCTCCGTCGCGATCTGCTCATAGACGCCCGCGAGATCCTCGATGCCTTCGGGAGCGTAGGAGACACCGCCGCTCTCCCGGGCCAGCATGTCGAGCTCGTACTTCGCGTTCCGGTACTTGTCCTTGGCGAGGTCCTCATCGGTCGCGCGGAGCGAGATCGCGTAGATCACGACGCTGCTCTTTCGCGCCTGCTCTTTCACGTCCTCGAACCCGAGGACCGACTTGGTGTCGTTGCCATCGGAGAGGACCACGATGGCCCTGCGATCGAGCTCCTCCGGGTTCTCCCGATGGAGATCCTTCAGCGACACGTAAATGGCGTTATAGAGGGAGGTGGCGCCCGTCGCCTCGGTCTGGCGGATCGCCTGCTCCACCTGGTCGAAGTCGGTCGTGAACTCGGCGAGGGTGAGGACGCGGTCGTTGAACTCCACGACCTGGACCTGATCGCCCGGTTTGAGCGAGCGGACGAAGCGGACGGCGGCCTCCTGCGCCAGCGCCAACTTCGAGCGCATGCTGCCCGAGGTGTCCACGAGGATCACCATCCGCAGCGGCAGCTCGCCCCGCGAGAAGAACTGGATCTGCTGCTCGACTCCGTCCTCCCAGATCTGGAAGTTGTCCTGCGGAAGATCGGTCACGAGACGCCCGTCGCCGTCGAGCACCGACACCGCCAGGCTGACGGTATCGACGCTCACGTGGAATCGGGGGCGATCGTCGCCGGCGGGATCCTGGCCCGCGGAGCCCGCCGCCGCGAAGAACAGGCCGAGAAGCATCCCGGCGGGAAGGCGCGGACTCTTGGCGTTCATGGGGTCGCCTGGATCCTCGAGAGACGCTCGGAAGCGCGGACCAGGGCCGCCTCCGCTTCCTTCTCCGGATCGTCCTTGGCGCCGAGGGCTTTCGCCTGCTCGAGCCACGCGCGAGCTTCTTCCAGGGCGTCCGAGAGCCGCTTCTTGTCCTCGGCCCCGAGGCTCAATCCGCGCTCTCCGATCTCCTTGTCGACCCAGAGTCCCTTCGCCTGGGCCGCCATCAGGATCAGCTTCCACTCGCTGGGGTTCAAGTGGTGTCGGAACGAGAGGGTCGCGGCGGCGTCGGAAAGCGCCTTGGGGCGCTCCTGGCCGGCGAGGCTCACCGCGAACTGGAGGCTGAACTCGGGCTCGTCGGGAAACAGGTCGAAGAGACCCCCCAGGAGGTGGGGCGGGAACCAGGGCCCGGTCCCGGCTCCGCCGGAAGGTCCGCCCGCGATCGAAACCCGGAGAGTCGTGTGCTTCAAGTTGGTGAACGAGGCGCGCCGCGAGGTCATGGACTCGCGCACGGCGACCGTCCAGAGGCTGAGTTCGAGGACGTCGTTCGCCACCTGCACGTCGCCGACGAAAGCGCCGCTGCCCTCTGGAAAGCCGCTCCCGGGATCGAGCGGAACCGAGTGCTCCACTTCGGCGTTTCCCGTCTCCGGGTCCACCCGCGCCTCGCTCACCGCGGGCTCGATCTCCTCGCGCCCGAACGCCTTCCGCGTGACGTCCTGGGGAAGGTGACGCCGCAGCTTGAGGATGGCGGCGAGAAGCCGGTGGCGGAGCTCGTCGCGCCACAGGTGGGCGAGCGACTCGTGGTAGAGAGCCACTTCCTCCGCGAACTCGACGCGGTCGCCCGGGGTCAGGGCGGAAGGAGACCGTGGGAGAAGCGCTTCCCCGTTGAGCTTGGTGCCGTTCGAGCTTCCCACGTCGATGAGCTCGACGCCCTCGGCGCTCCTCTGAACCACCGCGTGTCGTCGGGACACCCGGGTGGAGGCGAGGACGACGTCGTTTTCGGTCAAACGGCCGATGGCGCTTTCCTCGCGAGTGAGCGGAAACAGCTTCTGCGTGCGGGTGAAATAGAGGTAGCCCCAGGGCTCCGCCGGCTCAGGCGGAGCCTGGGCGAGCGCGGGGGAGACCGCGCTCGCCGCCGCCGCGGCGAGGAGAAGAACGGGAAGACAGCGCATGACCCGCGTAGAGACTCCAGCTTAGGATCGAAGCACCCGAGGGTCAAGCCGCCGGTATCGCGGGATTGTGATGGAGTTCACTCTGGTTCTCGCCCGAGCCATCCGCGCTCGGCGAGAAAGGACGCGACCACCTCGGAGGCCGCGCGCCCCTCGTCGTCGACCCGCCGGTTCAGAGTCCGCATCGCGGCCTCGTCGAGGTTTCCTTCCAGAAGATGCAGCACCTCCGCGAGAGCCGGCACGCGCTCGGCCGTCGAGGGACGATAGACCGCCGCCGCGTCGTAGGGAGGGAAGTAGGAACGATCGTCCTCGAGGACCGTGAGCCCGAACCTGTCGATGAGCCCGTCGGTCGCGCTCCCGGCGACGAAATCGACCTCGTCGTCCATCAGCGCCTGGTAGATGAGACCGAGCTCGATTCCGCGGGGACGGTTCTGAAAATCGAGGTCGTAAGCCTCGACCAGGCCGCGGAAGCCGTCCTCGCGCTCGAGAAACTCGTGCCCGAAGCCGGGCCGGAGCGCGGCCTCGTGCGCCTTCAGGTCGGAGATCTTCCGGATGCCGAGCTCCTCGGCCAACTGCGGCTTCATCGCGATGGCGAACGTGTTGTCGAAGCCGAGGGGCTCGGTCCAGGCGAGGCCGAGATCCTTCTCGTAGGCGGCGCGCACCCGCCGGTACACGGCGTCCGCGTCGTGGCTCACGCTTTCCTTCAGGATTGCGGTGAGAGCGGTCCCCGTGTACTCCACGTACACGTCGAGATCGCCGGCGAGAAGGGCCTGATGACAGATGAACGTCCCCCCCAGGTTGAGCTTTCTTTCGACGGGAACGTTTCTGGCCTCGAGAAGCTGCGCCAGCATCTCGCCCAGGATCACCTGCTCGCTGAAGTTCTTGGAGCCCACGACCACGGGCCGCTCTCCCGAGCAGGAGGAAAGAAGAGCGAGGAGGAGACCGCCGAGAGTCGTCCGGCTCATCGGTCCCATGCGAGCCACCTTTCGAAGCGCCCGAGGAGTCCGTCGGCGACGAGAGCGAGCGCCGCCGCGGGCACCGCTCCCGCGAGAATCAGGCGGCTGTCCACCATGGAAAGCCCCCGGAGTATCGAGTTTCCGAGACCTCCGGCGCCCACGGCCGCGGCGATGGTCGCGAGCCCGATGGCGTTCACCGTCGCGATCCTCACCCCGGCGAGGATGGTGGGAAGCGAGAGCGGGATCTCGATGAGCCGCAGGCGCTCGAGGTCCGTCATGCCCATTCCCCGACCCGCCTCGACGACCGATGGCTCGACCGACTGGATGCCGGCGTAGGTGTTCCGGAGGAGCGGAAGGAGCGCGTAGAGCACGAGGGCCACGATCGCCGTCGTGTTTCCGATGCCGCCGATGAGCGGGATTGGGATCAGGAACCCGAAGAGCGCGAGGCTGGGAATGGTCTGGGTAACGTTCGCGAAGCCGATTACCGGAGTCGCCAGGGAAGGCCTTCGGGTCAAGAGGATTCCCAGGGGGACTCCGATGGCGACCGCGATGCCGACGGACACCGCGACCAGGAAGACGTGCTCCGCCGTCTGCGTGGCGATGTCGGCGCGACGCTCGAGAAAAAAGCGCAGGGTTTCCATCACGTGGGCGCGCTTTCGAGCCGGAGCAGATCGGCGACGAAATCGTCCGCGGGCTGCGCCAGAATCTCCACGGACGAGCCAATCTGCAGGAGCCTCCCCCCGTGCATCACTCCGATACGGTCCCCGAGCTTCATCGCCTCGGGGACGTCGTGGGTGACGATCACGATCGTTTTCCGGAGCTTCTGTTTCATCCCCACGAACTCATCCTGCATCCGGCGGCGGTTCACGGCGTCGAGCGCCCCGAAAGGCTCGTCCATAAGAAGGAGGGGCGGGTCGACGGCGAGGGCGCGGGCGACGCCGACCCGCTGCCGCTCTCCTCCCGAAAGCTCCCTCGGCTTCTTGCGCGCGAATCTCGAAGGCTCGAGGCCCACGAACGCGAGAAGCTCCCGCATCCGTTCGCTTCTCCGCTCCGGACTCCAACCTTCGAGCTTGGGGACGAGCTCGACGTTCTCGGCGACGCTCAGATGCGGAAGGAGCCCCACGTCCTGAATGACGTAGCCCGTACGGCGCCGAAGACGAATGGGATCCCACGATCGGATCTCCCGGCCTTCGACCTCGACCTCGCCTTCGTCCGGCTCGACCAGGCGGTTGATGCACCGAAGGGCGGTGGTCTTCCCCGCGCCGCTCGAGCCCAGGAGCACCAGGGTCTCGCCCGGCTCGACCCGGAACGAGACGCGATCCAGGACGAGCCGCGCGCCCGCGCCGAATCTCTTGCTGACGTTTCGAAGCTCGACCGCGGGCCCGGACATCGCTCCGGTCAGGGGCGCGAAAGCCGGCGGAATCCTGACTCCGACTGGACCAGCACCAGGTCGGCCATGCCGATGAAAAGGCCGCAGTCGACGACGCCGGGGAGCGCGTCGATGCTCCGCTCGAGATCGGAGGCATCTTCGATATTCTCGAACCTTGCGTCGAGAATGTGGTTTCCGTTGTCGGACACGAAGATCCGACCGTCGTCGCTCCGCCGGAGCCGAACGTCCGCACCCAGCGACTCGAGCTTCCGCTTCGAGACCGGCGCCGCGAACGGCACGACCTCGACCGGCACCGACATGCGGGCTCCCAGGCGGGAAACGATCTTCTCCTCTCCCGCGAGGATCACGAACACCTTCGAGATCGAGGCCACGACCCTCTCGCGCAGCAGCGCCCCCCCATGTCCTTTGATCAAATCGAGGGAGGGATCGACCTCGTCGGCGCCGTCGACGTCGACGTCGATGGCATCGACCTCCTCGAGCCCGACGAGAGGGATCCCGAGCTCCGTCGCCAGCTCTTCCGTGCGGCGCGAGGTCGGAACTCCCTGGATCTCGAGGCCATCGCCGATCCTCCGGGCGAGAGCCCGCACGAACATCGCCGCCGCTCGACCGGTTCCGAGCCCGACCACCATTCCCGGCTCGATCATTTCCGCGGCCTCGATCGCCGCCGGCCAGAGGGAGGGTTCCGCGCCGCTCATCCGAGCGCCGAGCATACTCGACGGTGGACACAGGGGCAAGATTGTTAGAATTCCCGCCATGAGAATTCCGCCTCTCCTCCCTTCGCCGAAGAAGCTCGTCCCGGGTGAAGGCGCCTTCCGGTTGCGGCCGGGAGCGCCCCTCGTCCTCCCCGAGGGCGCCGGCGAGAGCGATTTCTTCTCCGCGCGAGCGCTTCAGGACTCGATCCGCGAGCGCGCCGGATTCGAAGCACCCATCGAGACCCACGCCCGCCGCGAAGACCTCGGCCCTCGCATCGAGCTCCTCCGTCGCGGGTCGTCGGGCGACGGCTATCGCCTCGCCGTCTCGAAGGAAAAGGTCGTCGCCGAGGGCGACGGCGAGTCGGGGCTGCGCTACGCCGTCGAGTCTCTCTCGCAGCTCCTGCCACGGGGCGGTCGAAGCCTCGCCGCCTGCGAGATCGAGGACGCTCCCGATCTCGCGAAGCGGGGACTCCTCCTCGACATCTCGCGCGGCAAGGTCCCGACGCTCGCGACACTCAAGGGCGTCGTCGACTTCATGGTCGGTCTCAAGCTGAACCTCCTGATGCTCTATACCGAGCACGTCTTCCGGTTCCGGCGCCATCCGCTCATCGGAAAAGACGCCTCGCCGATGGCGGCCTGGGAGCTCCGAGACCTCGACGAGTACGCCCGGAGCCGGCACGTGGAGCTGGTGCCGACGCTCCAGTCCCTCGGCCACATGCACCAGATCCTGAAATACCCGCGGTACCGGAAGCTCGCGGAGAGCGAAAGGAAGTGGTCGGTCTCGCCCGCGCTCGAGGAGACCTACGAGCTTCTCGACGACCTCTATTCGGAGTACCTCGGCAATTTCAGCTCGCTTTGGATCAACGCGAACTGCGACGAGCCGGTGGACCTGGGGAAGGGCCTTTCGAAGGAACGCGCGGAGGAGGAGGGAGTCGCGGCGATCTTCGCCTACCACGTGGCTCGCGTGCAGAAGCTCGCCGCGAGGCACGGGAAGAAAACGATGATCTGGGCCGACTTCCTCTTCGAGCATCGCGAAGTCCTCCCTCTACTTCCCAAGGGTCTCCTCGCGATCGACTGGTGGTACGAGGCGAGCCACGACTTCGAGCGGGTGAAGATTCTGCGCGAGAACGGCATCCCCTTCATGGCGGCTGCGGGGACCTCGGGCTGGAACACTCTCTTTCCACGGCTCGAGAACGCCCTCGCCAACATCCGCGGATACGCGGAGGCCGCGAAGCGCCACGGCGCCGAGGGGCTGCTCGTGACCGAGTGGGGAGATGGAGGGCACGGGAACCTTCTGGGAAACTCGATCTACGGCTTCGCCTTCGGAGCCCAGGCCGCCTGGGGTCCGACCGACCCCGGGAGGAAGACCTTCGACCGGGCGTTCTCGATACACCTGTTCTCCGATCCCTCGGCGGCCGCGGGTCGTCTCTACCGGACTCTCGGCGGACTCCACCAGACGGGCTTCGACCACTTCAACCACTCGCCGCTGAAGACCCTGTTCTTCGACGACCTCATCGAGGCCAGGTTCACCTCGAAGGCGAAACGCGCCGTCCTCGAGAGAACTCTCGAGCGCCTCCGTCGGGTCGAGAAGGATTTCCGGTCAGCGCGAGAGAAGCTTCGCTCGAGGCCTGCCGAGCTCGAGGAGCTCCGCTACGCGATCGACGCGTCGATTCTCGCTGTCCAGAAGGGGCTCGCGGGGATCGAGCTTTTACGGTCGCGCGAGAACCCGGCGAAGGCGAGAAAGTCGCTGGCCACCGAGCTCCGAAGAATCGAGGAGGCTCAGAAGCGATTGAAGCGAGAGCTGCGAAGGCTCTGGCTGGCGCGCAACCGCCCCGACGGCTTCGAGAAGATGGACGCGCTGTATGACGCCTCGATAAGCGGCTTGAGGCGCGGCGCCGAAGAAATCGGAGCCCGGAGCCGTCGTGGGTTCAGCGGAAAACGAAACTAGCGATCAGGCGGGACTCGCTTTCGCCCACTCGCGGACCGCGGGATTAGCCAGCACCGTGGCCATCGTCGCATCCATTCTAACGTAGCCCCGAAGCTCAGTCTTCCTTAGCGGGCTCCGGCGCCTTCGGGGTCGGGCGCTGTCGCGGACGGTAGAACGCGGGCAGCGACCCGTCGTCTTCGGCTGGCTCCTCGGGAGCGGCTTCCTGGGCTTCCTCCGCGGACTCGGGCTCGGGCAGGGGCTCGGGCGTGGGCTCGTGGTAGGGCTCTTCCTCCGGCGGCGGCTCCGGAGGCATTTCGTGCTCCTCTTCCTCCTCCGTGTACTCCGCTTCCTCGCCCGCGAGCTCGTCCATCCCCAATGGCCTCACTGGGCTCTCGGGACTCTCATCAACGTCCGGGTAGGAGTCGGCTTGCTCGCTCTCCTCCGCGTGCTCTCCCGGAGGCCCTCCATCGGGCTCGGGCTCGAGAAGCGGCAGGTCGCCCGTCGAGATCAGATCCTCGGGCTCGTGGTCGTGCTCCGGCTCGTGCGGAGTGGCGGATACGGCCGGAGGACGGGCCTTCGCTCCTCTCGGCTCTCGCGCGGGGCGGGCGGAGCTCCGGAACACCAGCTCGTACTTGGGGAGCAGCCGGTTCCAGCCGTAGTTGTCCTTCACGTAGGTCTGGCCGTTGCGGCCGAGGCTCCTCCCGAGGTTCCGATCGGCGAGGAGGAGCGTCAGGATTTCTTCGAACTCCTCGAAGTCTCCATAATAGAGGCCGGCGTTCGCCTTGCGGCAGTGGTCCGCGAGCACCCGAGACTGGGCATTGGCGATAACCGGCGTTCCCACCGAGAACGCCTCGAGGGTCACGATGGAGAAGCTCTCCATGCGCGAGGGCTGCACCACCGCAACCGCTCCCGCCATCGCGGAAAGCTTGTCGCCCTCGTCCACGAAGCCGATGTAGCGGATGGATGGGTCTTCCGGAAGTTTCATCCCGAGCTTGCCGATCAGGATGAGCTGCAGGTTCCCGGAGGCCGGGTGCTCCTCCTTGTAGAACTGGAAGTATCGAAAGAGCTCTTCCAGCCCCTTGCCGGCGTCGATCCTTCCGGCGTAGAGGAGGTATTTGCCGGGGATGGCGTGCTTCCCGCGGAACGCGTGGATGTCGGGTTGATCGAGGAGCTCCATCCCCATCCCCACGGTCTCGCGCATCTTCTTGTGGACGGGGAACCGCTCGAGGACCAGGAGCTCTTCCGCCTCGGTGTTGAACAGGAACGAGCTCGGGAGCTGGAACATCTCGCGATAGATGCCGAGCTTCAACGGCGGCTCGTCGTGCGCCGTGGGAATGAGGACGCTCTTCTCCGGGGCGACCTGCAGGCCGTAGTACGTCGGATAGTATAGGTAGGTGAAGAAGACGAGCAGATCGAAAACCTCGTGCTCCTTCTTCAGATATTCGACGAGCTGCGGCACGACCGGCCCCTGCCGGTGGAGCCACTCGAGCTCCTGCTCCCGCGTCGGCTGTCCCTTGTAGATCTCCTCCGAGAAACGGTTGAACTCGTCGAGGTCGCGCTCTCCCTCGACGGGGAAGCGGATGAGCCGGATTCCGCGGGCTTTGTCCTCGCCCGGAGGCAGCTCGTTCTTCCAGGTGATGTAGTCCTTTGCGGTCGTGGTGAGAACCGTGACCTCGTGGCGGCGGGAGAGCCGCTCGGCGAGCTGGCGGGCCAGGGTCTCGGAGCCTCCCAGGATCTCCCGGCCGAAGCGTTGAACGATGAACGCGATCTTCACGCGCAAACCTCCTCGATGAAACCGAGGAGCTCCGTCTCCACCCGTTCGGGAGCGAATCGCTCGAGCCTCCGGAGTCCGGCGGCTACGACTCTGTCTCGCAGGTCGTCCTCGGTCGAGAGCAGATGGGCC
>DAISKN010000203.1:0-10091 GCA_036820975.1 Acidobacteriota bacterium
CGCCGTCATCCTGTTCTCCCTCGCCGTCATGGGCGTGAGTCTGGCTCGGTTTTCCGGGTCTTCTCCCGGAAACACCGTAGTCCTCCTCACAGCGCCGGCCAATCATCTAGAGGCTTCCGGGGGGGTCGTGAGAAATACCGTTCGTCGAGAATGGGGACGCGATCTCGCGTCTGCTATCGTTGGTGCAATGGATCGATCCGTATCCTGAAAGAGGCGTCACATGGTCAAGAGAAGCTTTCGAGGCCACTCTTACCGCTACCTCGCGCTTCTCGTCGCGGTCACCGGAGCGCTCGCGTTTCACGCCTATCGCAAGGTAGTGCAGCTTCGAAGCGAGGTGAACGAGGCTCTGTGGCAGAGCGAACAGCGCTTTCACAGTCTTCGGTCGCGGGTTGAATTCGACTTCGATCGTCGCCGCCTTCTCCTGGGGGTTCGCGACGCGATTCTGAAGACCAGGCCCACGGTCGGGCCGCTCCGCGCCCAAGAGCTAGCGACTCTGGTGCTCAAGGCTTCGGAGAAATTTCCGCGCGTCGATCCGCTCCTGCTCGTTGCGGTGGGAATCGTGGAAAGCGGATTCGACATCGAGGCGACTTCCCACATGGGGGCGCGAAGGCTTTATCAGATTTATCCTCCGACCGGGCGTCTCCTGGCGCGGGAGCTCGGTTGGGAGTTCGACGAGGAGTTGCTGCACGACCCGGCGAGGAACACCGAGATGGCCGCGTGCTATCTCAATATCCTCGGTACCGCCTACAACGACGTAGAAATGATCCTTGCGGAGTATAACGGCGGACCGCTCAACGCCGGGTACTTTCGAGCCAATGCGGAGAAGCTCGCGGGCGAGACTCGAGACTACGTGCCTCGGGTGATCGCGGTGTACGAGCGGCTCGGACGCGAGATCAGAGACCGTCCCGCTCGCGTCCGCGCGAATCGTAGCCTTCGACGGCTGAATCGAGTACTGTATCCCCGGCGGCGTCTCCCGGCGCGCGCCGAAAGATCGGCGACGAGTGACCGGGAATCCAGGATCAGCTCTTCTTTCTGCCGAGAGCCACGAGACCGACGCCGCCCAGGAGGGCGATGGCCCCGAGAACGGGGGGCAGCGGTATCGTGCTGGTCTTTTCCTTCGTCACCTCCAGCGGGCCGACGTCGAGCACTTTTTCTTCGGTGGTGTAGCTGATGCCCTGAAGCACGAAGGCAGCGATGCCCAGGACGATGAGAATGATTCCAATCGTACGTTGCATGTTGTGTCTCCTGACTCGGCGGACATGAGACCACGGAATCGGGAACCGACCGATACGGTAGAACCCCGAGGTTCGGGATGACGTCAGGAGAAGCGGTCGAGGAGCCGGAGTTGGCAAATGGCGTTCCTCGTTGCCATTCGAACTCCCGATGCGAGGCGGACTCACCCGATGACTTCATCCGTGGACTGGCTTCGGACGTCTACGGCCTTCCGCCGACAAATCCTTACGGACATCTCCTGTGTTCTCCGACGACGAATGCCCTCAACTCTGGATACTGGGGTTCCCGGCTCAACGGCTAATCTCCCGCCCACAACCGGTGCAGAGAAAGGAGCGGTGTCGAGATGCGAGAAGATGGAGGCCTCGGCTTGGTGACCGGAGAGGCTAGGCGGGTGGACCCCTCGCCCCGGCGAGAGGTCGGCCGGGGCTTCGGTACCCTGGTGGGCGAGAGTGCGCCGATGAGAGATCTCTACGAGACACTCTCGACGGTTGGACCGAGCAGCGCCTCGGTGCTCGTGGTCGGCGAGAGCGGGACGGGAAAGGAGCTCGTCGCCCGAATGCTCCACGACTTGTCGGACCGCAGGTCACGGCGATTCGTGGCTCTGAACTGCGCCGCAGTGCCCGAGACCCTCATCGAGAGCGAGCTCTTCGGGCACGAGAAGGGGGCTTTTACGGGAGCCATCGATCAGAAACCCGGCTGTTTCGAGCTCGCGAACGGGGGGACACATTGTTCCTGGACGAGCTTTCGGCGATGCCGATCGCGAGCCAGGTCAAGCTCCTGCGCGTTCTCGAAGAAAGGTCCTTCCGGAGGCTGCGGGGCAACCGGGAGCTCGCCGTCGACATTCGCGTAGTCGCCGCGATGAACGAGGACCCGGAGATCGCCGTCGAGAGCGGACGGCTCAGACCCGATCTCCTCTTCCGGCTGAATGTGTTCACTCTCCGGCTTCCTCCACTCAGGGAGCGCGTCTCGGACATCCCGATTCTGGCTTCGCATTTCGCCGACACGCTGAGCGCAGCCAACGGCAAGAGGCTTCTGGGTATCGACCCGGACGCGCTCCAGGCGCTGACTTCATTCCACTGGCCGGGCAACGTTCGTGAGCTGCGAAACGTCATCGAGCGCGCGGTGATCCTGGAGAAGGGACCGCGGCTCAGCTCTTCGGGGCTCGCGCTTTCGCTTCGCCCCAAGGGGAGTCTCTCGACGCTCACGCCCACGCCCACGCCCACGCCGTCTCCGGATGGGAGTGACCCCATCGCGACGATCGGCATGAGCCTCGACGAGGTGACTCGACGCATGATCCTGCGAACGCTCGAGGCGACTCATTTCAACCGCACCAAAGCGGCCGCTCTCCTCGGAGTCAGCGCCAAGACGATTTACAACAAGCTCAAAGAGTGGGAGATCGACGTGGATAGCCGCTCGCCGAGGACGAGTGTCGCCGACGCACCTGCCCGCGTCGATGGATGGACGCTTCCGAGCCATTCGGTGCCGATTCCGGGATGAACCGGCGAATCGCCCTACGGTGTTCCCCCGACGAGAATGAAGGATCCAACCCATCGTTCGAAGCGATCGTGTTCTCTAGACTAGCGATGCCTTGGTAGGAACCGAGGCGAAGGAGGCAAACGAAAATGTTGAGCTGGGCAGTTACCTTTCTGGTCATCGCTCTCATCGCTGCGCTTCTCGGATTCAGCGGAATCGCGGGAGCGTCGACGAACATCGCGTGGATTCTCTTCGTGGTGTTCCTCGTCGTCGCCGCAATCAGCTTTGTCAGCGGTAGAACTCGGGCCCTCTAGCAGCCCCAACCCGCCCGCTTTTCCGGTCTGCGGTCGCCGGGACGCCACGGCGGATACGGCGCCACGGCGACCGCAGCTCCGACCCCGACTCACCGATTCTCGGAACGAGGAGTGCGCCGATGAGATTCCTCTGTTCTCCGTTGGAACTGGGTTCGCGCCTGCTCTACGTCGGGCACGGCGGCGTTACCGGCTTCCAACACGGGCCCGGCGAGCACGCTCCAAACCCAGAGAAGCCCGATCGTCGTCGATTGTCACCGCTTGCCCCCGTAACCAGGCTTGTCGAGAGGTGTCTCCAGGCGCCTACGGCTCCCTCAGGTGAGAACGGTATGGCCGCAAGGAACCGTCTCTGTTTTCATTGAGCGTGCAGGCGATGGTTTGAACAGATGGAACAGTTGTTCGGCTGGGACACACGCTTTCTCGCCATCGCCGCGGCGGAGGCCATCGTGGGATGGACGGGAGTCGCGGGGGCAGCGACGACGATTTCGTGGCTGCTGTGTGCTCTGTTCCTCTCGGTGGCGCTGTTGAGCGGTCGGGGAGCGACGTGAGAAGAGACCACTCGCAGCGGAGGTCGACTCTTCCGTGGCGGGCTTTCACACAGGTGGAGGTCGTGGAGGAGCGTCACCGACCTGAGGGAGAAGCGGAGGTCTCGGCTTCGGGGACCTGCCGCTCTTCCCTCACCCCGCCGTTTTCCCGCGTTCAAACGAGCGGTGTCGAAGAAATTCTTCGGCTACATGGAGAGCTCGCCCTTATCACTGGCCTCAACTCCTGAAGCTACTCGAATCCTCAGGGCGCGGAGGCGGGCGGTCCTCACCCCTGACCCTATCGTGAGCGAGTTCTCTCGAAATCCGAGTTACACCGGTTACATCAGCCTGGAGTCAGTGACCCGCGCGAGCTGGCGGCAGAGGACGACCAGGACGCCCCGAAAGCCGAAGAGGTCGTTCTCGCTCTTTACTACGACGAAGAGGGGGAGCCCGCGCCGCGGCCTCGCGCGATCCACGGATCGTCGTGGTCTTTCGGGGGAACCGCAACGAAGCGCAGGAGACCTCGGCGGAGCGAAACCGCTACCCGCTTTCGCGCGTGTTGACCCTCCGCCTTCTCGACCGCGGACTGCCATGGAGTCGCATTTGCGAATCCCGGCCGCGGAGATTCCGAGGACGTACGCTTGGTCACGACGGCACCCCTTCGCGCCCCGCCGGCGCAGACGCTCGAACGAGCTACTTCCCGGAGGCAAGGAGGATATCACGAACAGAAGTGCGGGGACGTCAATTCTTGCCGGGATGGGGACCGCCGAGGTGAGGGCCTTCCCGCAGCGGAACGTCCGGCTTCGGCGGATCAACGGGCAGGGGTGGCGCCTTCGGTGGATCCTCCATCGGCGGCTTCTTCGGCTGAGGGGGCTCCTCGATCGGAGGTTTCTCCTGGGGCTCCTTCAACGCAGGCTCATCCGACCCGCGGCATTCAGGCGCCCCTCCACCACTCGCCAGTCGACGTTGGCCAGGAACGCCTGGATGTACTGGTCGCGGTTCGTGCCGTAGTCCGCCATGAAGGCATGCTCCCAGACGTCCATGACCAGAAGGGGCGTCCCGCCCACGGCATGCCCGCTGTCGTGCTCCGCGATCCAGAAGTTGTGGACCCGCCCCGCGGCGGAGTCGAAGTACAGAATCGCCCACCCGACCCCTCGCATGCTGCCCACCGCTTTGAACTCGGCGAGCCACGAGTCGATGCCGCCTCGGGCCCGGGAAAGACGCTCGTAGAGCTCCCCGCTCGATGGCGGCCTGCCGTCTCCGCCGAGGTTTCCGAAGTAGAGCTCGTGGAGCCTCATACCGTCGAACTCCCAGCCGAGCCGCCGCCGCAGCTCAGCGTGCTCGGTGGAGGCGAGCTTTCCGTCGGCGGCAATTTCTTCCAGGCTCTCCAGAAGCTCGTTGGTCTCGGTCACATAGCCCTGGTAAAGCTTGAAGTGATCCTCCAACAGCTGATTGCTGAATCCGTCCATTCCCAAGAGCTCGCTGAAGTCCATCGGTTCATAGGACATCCCCGGTTCCTCCTGAATGACTCCATTCTGAAGGCACGGTCGCGGCTTCGAAATGCGGTGAATTGCGGATACCGGACGCGCCCACAGGTACGGAAACAACCGTATTTGTCCACGATTCCCCGGGGGCGTAATCTAGTGAACATGACTGCGGGGAACACGGAAACCGAGAGATTCCTGTCGGACCTCGCCCACGATCTCAGAAATCTTCTCGAGGGGCTCAACATGGCCCTTCTCGGCGACCCGGGGGCTGGGTCGAATCCCGAGATCCGGGACTTGACCCATCGCGAGATCTACGACCTCATCCGGAAGACGGAGAGTCAGCTCGATCGCGCGCGGCTCCGGAACAGCCGTGTCGAGCTTCGGCCGGCGTCGGTCGAGATCGACGCCGTGTGCCGGGACTCCGTCGAAAAGCTCGCGGCGTTCCTCCGGAAACGGCGGCTTGCCTTCGACGTGGGGAACGAAACCGCGTTGGCCGCGGGCGATCCGGCCAGCCTGAGCAAGATCGTCGTGAGTCTCCTCCACGCGGCGACCCGCCTGACGGCGAACGGCGATCTCATCCGACTGTCTCTCGAGACGAGGGAAGGCAAGGCGCAGGTGCGGGTCGCGATTCCGTCGAGCTCCATCTCCGACGGCCGGGTAGAGCGACTCCTGTCCCTGGAGGACGAAAGCGGCCTCGGATTGGGCGTCTCCCGCGCCCTCGCGCGCCTGCAGGGCGGAGATCTCTGGTGGGAGCGCGACGAGGACGGAGAACGGTTGGTACGATTCGTCCTTTCCATCCCCGAGAAGCTGGACGGCGAGTTTCTGGACTCACGTCGTTCCCGTTCGAGAATCGAGCCGCTTTCGATCCTGGTCGTCGACGACAACACCGACGCCGCGAAGAGCCTGGCGATGGTTCTTTCGCTCTCGGGGTACGAGACCGAAGTGCGGCACGACGGCCGATCGGCGCTGGAGGCCGCGCGCGCGCTCACGCCCGACGTGGTGCTTCTCGACCTCGGTCTCCCCGACATCGATGGCTACGAGGTCTGCCGGACGCTTCGCCGCGCGGAGGTGTCTACGACCTTGACGCTCGTGGCGGTCTCGGGCCGCGGGGACGATGAAGCACGGAGACTCAGCCACGAGGCCGGCTTCGACGCGCACCTGCTGAAGCCCGTCGCTCAGACGGAGCTGATGCGAGTCCTCAAGAGGTCCTGAGAAGGAATTCCGACGCGATCGCGGATGCCGCGATGCGGCAGCCGAAGGAAATGATCTCCAGATCTGTTGAGATACCTCCGGGTTGAACGGGTTGAACGGCAGGAAGAAGAGGAATCGAACCCGAAGACGCGAAGGCGCCAGGACGCGAGAACGCAAAGAGAGGACACCTGACTCTCTCCCCCTGGCGACGCTGCGTTGGATATCTAGCGGCCGGCTTCGCGCAGCCGGCGCTGGGCGAGGGGCACCACGCGGGGCCCGTCGTTCGACTGGATGGTCGCCCCCTCGAAGGCGAGCGCCTGCTGGAAGAGTCGCGCCGCTTCCGCGCGCTCGCCGAGGCGTAGGTAGGCGAGCCCGGTGTAGTAGAGGACCGTCCCCTGGGAGATGCCCGTGGTCTCGGCGAGCGTCACCTGCGGCAGGTACTCCTTGAGCGCGGTCTCGTAGTCGCCGAGCTGCATGTAGCAGAGGGCCACGTTCAGCCCCGCGAGCCCGGCGACCGCGGGCTCCACCACCATCCGGTGCCGGAGATCGACGATCGCCTTGTTGTACAGATAGCCGTCCTCGTTGAGAGGAATCTCGAGCGGCGTGGTCGCGATGGCCACGGACACGGTCTCGGTCGCGCCTCCGCGGGTGAGAGTAAGGCTCAAGGTTTCTCCCGGCTCCGTCTCCCGCACCGCGCGGACCAGATCCACCGCCTTTGTCGCGGGGGCTCCCGCAACCGATTTCAGAACGTCGCCCATCTGGACCCCGGCCTTCCCCGCAGGTCCTCCGGGATCGACGGCAAGCACGATGGGACCTTCGGTGATCCGGGTATCGACGGCGGTGAGACCGATCCAGGATCCGTGCAGCTTCGTCGGCGTCGACAGCTTCTCGACGAATGCGGGGAGCGCGTCCCGGTCGAGGTAGTTGAGAGAGTATCGATCGGGAGCCGGCGAGCCCACCGCGAGGAAATGGAGGACGACGTCCTTCGTCAGGCGCTGTGCCGGGACGTGCCCCAGAAGGATCGCCTCGACCTCCAGACCCTTTCCCAGTTTCTCCGAGGCCTCACGGATGTGCTCGGGAGTCGCGGTCGACGGCGCGAGCGCCGGCACCAGGTTGCGGGCGCCGCCGCCCCCCAGGATGCGGTTCACGACATCGCTCTCGGGAAAGACCACGTTCATCACCGAGAGCTTGCGGAGCTCCGAGCTCAGTTTCTGGCGGATGTCCTCGAGATCGCGGGCGGGAACTCCTTCGTCGGCGACGAGGTCCACCACCGCGAGCGTCGGCCGGATGGGGCACTCGAACGAGAGCGACTCGTCGGCGCCGACGGAGATGTCCTCGACGTACTTGCCCGTCGCGTGCTTCACCTCGAGCCGGTGGTCTCCGGAGCAGACGCGGGTCAGCTCCAGTGGTGTGTTCCCCTTGAACTCGCCGTCCAGGAAGACCCGCGCGTCGCTCGGATTGCTCGTCACCGAAACCCGGCCGATCGAGTCGTTCAACTTCACTATCTGGGCGGTGTAGTCCCGCGGCTCGTCGGCGCGGAAGGGAAACCGCACCGTCTCGTAGCAGTCGAGCCGGAGCTCGATGTCGTGCTGGCCCAGGGGAAGGGACATGAGCTCGAAGGGTGACGACAGCCGCGACGGATCGAGATCCGGAGGCATGAAGCTGCGGAGGTCCGGCGGCAGCGTGCCGGAGGTGACTCCGACCACCTGCCCGTCGACCACCACTTCCACTCCCGGAGGATCGGTGATGATCGGAAGCCGGGCGCTGGTCCGGGTGAGCACCAGGTCGAGAGTATTGATCTCGCCGGGCTCGATGCGCAGGTTTTCGTCCACGTAACCCTGATACCCCTCGAGCGTGACCTCGACGCGGGCGAGCCCGGTGTGCACCTCGACGGGAAAGAAATTGGTGATCCCCACGAAGTTGCCGTTCACGCTCACCCGGGCTCCCGCGGGGTCGGTGGTTACGGCGATGTAGCCGATGAGCTGCTTCTTCTGATCCTCGAAGAAGTCGACGATCTTGGGCGAGAGCGACTCGGCATTGAGGGCGTAGCGGGGATTGTCCAGCAGCAGGTGGCGGAAGTCGTCGCCGGCCCCCTGCAGCTGCCCCGCGTCGAAGAAAGCGCGTGCCCGGAGCTCGAGCGCCTGGTGCTGGAGATCGAGGATCTCCGGCGGCACTTCGCTCCCCGATCGCCGCCGCTCCTCGATCTCGTCGATGATTCGTCCGAGAAAGTCGATCGACTGGGACTGCCGCTGCGCGTCCTCGAACAGGACCTTCGCCTCGGTGAGCTGCTGCGAGAGCCGCAACAGCAGCTCCTCATCCTGCGCCGAAGCGGCTACCGCGCCGACGAGCAACGAAACGACGACCGCCAATCGGAAGACACCCGGGCCCCGACGCACGGATCTTGGAGCGCGGAGAGCGTCCGCCTTCGCGCGAAGCGCTCCGGCGAGACCTCGCCGGAGCCCGAAGGGCGCAGGCGGGAGCGAGCCGAAGAGGCTCGCGAGCAACTCAATGAAGATGAACGATCGCTTTCTCTTTCTCGTCGTAGACATAGAGATCTCCGGAAGCATCGACGTCCAGCGTGACCGGCTTCGTCAGCGACCCTCCACCCAGGCTCTGCGCCGTCAAGAGGGTGACGAACTGATACGAAGCGTCGAACACCGCGATCTTCGCCTCCTCCTCGTCGAGAACGTACAGGTTGCCGGCGGGGTCGAGGGCGATGTCCACCGCCTTCTTCATACCCCACTGGCCTTTCTGGGTCTGGATTCGGGCGATGGTCCGACCCTCGGGACTGAGAACGATCACGTCCCGATCCCTCTTGTCCAGCAACAGGAGATTTCCCACGGGATCCATCTCGACCCTGAGGATCTCGCGAGGCGTCGAGTCGGGGAAGGGGCCGACGAGATCGCCCGATGGGCTGAACCTCAGGAGCTTCTTCTCGTTCTCGTCATAGACGTAGATTTCCCCGAGCCGGTCCCGCACCGCCAGACGGATCTTCTCGAGAGGCTTCGGCCCTTTCTCCGAAGGCACGGCGAAGGTCACCGGCTTCCCATCGATGGTAACGGCCCTCTCGTTGGCGACGACGATTTCTCCCCGCGCGTCGACGAACAAGCCGTAGGGATCCACCGCCTGCTGGCTCGACGCGAGCTTCCCCTGGCGGTCGAAGGTCATGAGCCGCTTCCTGCCACGATCGAGGGCGTGGATGCCGACGGGCGAGGCCCGAACCGCGACCACGTCTTCGAGCTTTTCCTTGAGGACGGGGTTGAATCCGGAATCGCGCCGGAAGGCGACGTTTTGTCCCAGCATGCGCGTCCCGTAGAGCCGGAAGAGGAGAGTGAGCCAATCGAGGGCGGACTCCGCTTCCCTGCTCTCGGGGTGGGTATTGCGCGCTTCCTGGAACTGCGCCATCGCCTCAGCGGGATTCCCTTGGCGCACGAAGCTTCGTCCCACTCCGAGGCGGGCGCCGGCGGTCCACTCCGATCGTGGATGATCGACGATCACCTGGAAGTAGGCGTCGACCGCTTCCTGGAATTTCCCCTGCCGCTCGAGGGCGGCGCCGGTCGAGTAGAGCGCCGCGGGAATCCAGGGATTGTCGGGGTAGAGGAACACCCGCTGAAAGTTCGCGAGCGCGTCGTCGAGCGTCTTTCCCGTCCGGTCGGAGCGATAGATGACCTCTCCCAGATAGTAGTAGGCCCCGGGGGCGGAGTCGCTCGTGGGGTAGGTGCGGAGGATGGTGTCCAGGTTGTCCCTGGCTTTCGCGAAATCCTCCTCGACGTCGAGGTAGTAGCGCCCGATGCGCAGCAGCGCGTCGTCCGCGTACTCGCTCGTCGCCATCGAGGTCACGATGATCTGGAAGTCGGTCAGCGCCTGGTTGT
>DAISKN010000204.1:0-10090 GCA_036820975.1 Acidobacteriota bacterium
CAAGAACTCGGGCCTCGGAAACGGGTTCAAGGAAGTCGCGAAGGCGGTCGTTCGATTCGAGAAAGACGGGAGCGTCGAAGTCCGCCACTGCTGGACCGAGATGGGCCAGGGAGTCCATACCGTGGCGCTACAAGTCGCGGTCGAGGAGCTCAGAGTCGAGCCGGGCCGGGTCTCGGTCAAAGTCGACACGACCCGCGAGCTGGGAGCGGGCCAGACGACGGGCTCGCGCGCGACCTTGATGACGGCGGGCTCGGTCCTCGCGGCCTGTCGAGCGGCGGAGGCGGACGGACGACGGCCGGGGGTCGACTACCCCGGGGAGTACCGCGTCGATTGGACGAATTCTCTCGACGATCTCAAAAGGGGCGTCGCGAATCCGGTCATCCACTCGACGTTCGGCTACGCGGCGCAGCTCGTCATCGTCGATCGCGAGAGCGGGAAGATCGAAAAGGTCGTCGCCGCCCACGACGTCGGCCGCGCCGTGAACCCGCTCCTCTGCGAGGGGCAGGTGGAGGGAGCGGTCCACATGGGCCTCGGGTTCGCTCTCAGCGAGGACTTCCCCGCGGACGAGAACGGCCGCCCGACGAACCTCACACTGAAGAGCCTCGGGATCCTGAAGCCCGCGGAGATGCCCGCGCTCGAGGTGATCCTCGTCGAGAGCCCGCAGCCGAAAGCGCCGTACGGCATCAAGGGGGTGGGAGAGATCGGCCTGGTCCCCACCGCGGGCGCGGTGGCAGCGGCGCTGCACGATCTCGATGGCGTCTGGCGGACCCAACTGCCGATGAAGCGCAAGCGCTGAAGCGCCAGGCTATCCGGCGTAGATCCCGTAGGCGACGAGCAGAATCAGCCCGACCACGAGGGCGATTCCGGCGGGTCCGAACCTGGAGACGATGGGCTCGTCGTCGTTGCTGGCGACGAGGAAGAGCTCGCGCGCGGGCCGCGGCGTTGGTCTCTTCGCCGGGGGCAAGGTCTTCTCGCGGTCGACGACGTCTTTTTGCCGCGCCGATTCCAGGAGGAGCGCGATCCCGTCGGCGCGCATGGTGCGGCGGGGGCCGGGCGCCCCCGGCTGGAATCGGAACCACCCCTGCTGGGCGAAGCACATCCGACGAAAGGCTGCGAGCCCCTCGAGATCTCCGAGCTGCGCGTGCACCACCCGACCCGACTCGAGCCAGATCATTCCTTCGCGCGTTCCCTCGTGCAGCGTGATCCGACCGGTCTTCGCCGTGACGAAGAGGAACTGGAGCACCTCGGGGAACGTGTCGCTCTCGAGGTCCCCCTCGAGCGGCGCCGCCGTCTTCTTTTCATAGCGGATCCGCGGAGCGCGGGTGGTGAGCATCCTCATCGTACGCAGTATCTCGTCGGCCGGAGCGTCGTCCGACAGGAGAGCCTCGGTCGGGTAGGCATGGCGGGCGCCGTCGCTGCCGAAACGGCTGCCCCTCACCAGCTGGAAAACGGGGATATCCCGGGTGGCCGCGTCCTCCTTGATGGAACGGGCGATCTCGGAGGGCCCCGGAGGGCCGGTGTCCGGGGCGAGGAGGATGAGATCGGGAGCGTTCTTCCGCGCGTAGGACTGGAGCATTGGACCCGAGCTCGCGGAAAGCACGCGGAATCCGCCGTCCGCGGCTATCTGCCGGATGCGGATTGAGGGAGTTCCGGGGGCCTCGACCAATACGACCGTGCGCCGACGAGGGCTCCGGGGCTCATCACAGTCCTGAACGAGGCGCGCCATTCCAAAACTCGCAGAAGACGTGGCGCGAGTGCCACTGCAAAGGCCGGGCCACACGTTCGCGTCCGATAAACAACTGGAATCATGATGTTTTGCGGACGGGACGTTTCGGCGTCGAGCCACGGTTGTCAGAAGCCTCGACACCCCCGGGTTCGCACTCTGGAGGCAAGTTCCATGAGCCAAAGGGGTTGGAAGATTTCCTCGGAATTGTAAGCCGAGCCGACGTTATGATGGTCTCATGCCGGCGACGACTCCCGGTCTGGTCTGCGCGCATCATCATCTTTATTCGTCGCTGGCGAGGGGAATGCCGGCGCCTCCGCGCGTTCCCCGGACGTTTCGAGAGATTCTCGAGCTCGTCTGGTGGCGGCTGGACCAGGCGCTCGACCTCGAGATGATCCGCTGGTCCGCGATGCTCGGTGCCCTGGAAGCGCTCGAGCGCGGAACGACCTCCATCATCGATCATCACGCCTCCCCGAAGGCGATCGAGGGATCGCTCGCGGTCATCACCGAAGCCTGCCGGGAAGTCGGCGTTCGGGTCGCGACCTGTTATGAGGTGACGGACCGCCACGGGCGGGAAGGAGCGCGAGCTGGGCTCGCCGAGAACGAGCGGCACCTGAAAACCGGGACCCCGGGCCCGAGATACGTCGGCGCCCATGCCTGTTTCACTCTCTCCGATGAGACTCTCGACGCCGTCTGCTCGCTCGCCTCGAAGCTCGACGCCGGAGTCCACATCCACGTCGCCGAGGGACCGGAGGACGTGGAAGCGGGAAAGAGACTCGAAGCCCGCTCGCGCCAGAGCTGGCTCCTCGCCCACGCGGTCCATCTCGATCGCGAGCTATCCGGCACCATCGCCCACAATCCGCTTTCCAACATGAACAACTCCGTGGGCTACGCTTCGCCGGCGAAGAAGAGCAACCGCGTCGTGCTCGGCTCCGATGGGATCGGCGGCGACATGATCGAGGCGTTCCGCATGGCCTACATGCGGCAGCGGGAAGAGGACGTCACTGCCTCTCCCGAGATGGCGTGGAGATGGCTCGAAGCCGGCTGGGATCTCTTCCCCGAAGCGCGGGAGGACCGGGTAACCTGGTCGTACGAACCGATGGAACCCTGGCAGGTCGCGTTCACTCCCGGCGTGAGGCCGCTCGAGATCGTCGTTTCCGGAGAAGCGGTCCTGCGCGACGGCATCCCGACGCGCGTCGACCCGGTCGAGATCAAGAGGCGCGCGAACGAGCAGAAGAAGAGGCTCTTCTCGAGACTCGAATGACGAGGTTTCTCCGCAACCGCGCGACCGGGCCCTTGCCGCCGCTTCTGCCCGATACCCTGGACCCGCTTTCCTTTCATCGGAAGCTCCCGGGCTACGCCCCCACTCCCCTCCTCTCGACCCCTTCCGTCGCGTCCCGGCTGGGCCTGTCGCGGGTGCTGGTGAAGAACGAATCCAGCCGATTCGGGCTTCCGTCGTTCAAGCTCCTGGGAGCGTCCTGGGCAAGCTACCGAGCTCTCGCGACCCGCTGCGGCCTCGGCCTCGACGACTGGTCTACCGTGGCCGACCTCGCGAAGGCCCTCTCGTTCCTGAAGCCGTTCGCGCTCGCGGCGGCGACGGATGGGAACCACGGCCGGGCCGTCGCCCACATGGCGCGCCTTCTCGGATTCGAAGCGCGGATTTTCGTTCCCCGGGGCACCGCCGCGGCGCGAATCCACGCGATCGAGAGCGAAGGCGCGAGCGTAACCGTCGTCGACGGCGACTACGACGCCGCCATCGCGCGCTCGGCGGAGGAGATGGGCGAACGCTGCCTCGTCGTCGACGATACCTCCTGGCCGGGGTACGAGGAGATCCCGCGCTGGGTCATCCAGGGCTACGGCACCATCTTCCATGAGATCGAGGAGCAGACCGACCCCCCCCCAAGCGTGGTGTTCGTTCCGATCGGAGTCGGCGCCCTCGGCGCCGCCGCCGTCGACTTCTGCAAGCGGAGAGGTGAAACCGTCGTCGTAGGCGTCGAGCCCGTGAGCGCAGCCTGCCTGCTGGCGTCGATCGAGGCCGGGAAGCTCGTGACCGTTCCCGGCCCTCAGGACTCGATGATGGCGGGTCTGAATTGCGGGACTCCGTCCTCGATCGCCTTCCCCACGCTTCTCGCAGGGCTCGACGCGTCCGTCGCCATCGAAGACTCCTATGCCGAGGAAGCGATGCGAGCTCTCGCCGCTTGCGGCATCGTCTCGGGCGAGACCGGGGCCGCGGCCCTCGCCGGGCTCGAAGCCCTCCTCGCGCTTCCGAACGCGACGGAGATTCGAAACGAGCTCGGCCTCGACCGGAATGCCACGGTGCTCCTCCTGGTCACCGAAGGCGCGACCGATCCCGAAAGTTACCGGAGGATCGTGGGATGAAATCGGGGCTGGGGTTGGGGGCGATCGCGATCCTCGCCGCCGGGTGGTCTCTCTGGCACTACCGCGAATTCCGCGCGTGCGGCGAGCGCTCGTGCGCCGCTCCCGAGGGCGAGCCGCCGCTTCGGCTCGAGTCGGGGCGCGAGATTCCCCTGCTCAGCACCCACCTCGGCGAGGGGCGCGCCCTGGTAATCAACTACTTGACGGGCCACCGCCGCGACGACATGCCCGCGCTCTGCGGCGAGGCGAAGGAAGTGTGGAACGAGGTTCGGAAGAAGCTGGACACCCGGCGGATGGAGCGGGTGGTGCTGAGCCCGACGAGCCCCGAGAGCGAGTTTCTCGGAATGAAGTACCTGGTGGTTCCGCTCTACACCTGCTGCGTCTCGACCCATTTGAGAGTCGAAAAAGACCGGTCGGGAGACTGGGTCTTCCCTCAATGTCCGGGTTGAAACCCGGACGCCCACTCCGCGTCAGCCGCCGCGACAGGTGGCACGGCCTCTCGGCTGTAGTCGATGCGGAGGTCGCAGCTCGCGCGATCGTAGAGGGCATGAAGCACTCGACCGAGGCGGCAGCCCCGCCTGAAGTCATCTTCGGACGAACGTCGACTCCATCAGCACCCAGAGGTCGGGGTCGAGAGCGACCGCTCGAGGTGCGCCTTCGAGCGGAAACGACGCTCTCCCCTCGCGCTCCGTCATTCGGATTCTCTCGACGCGCGGGGGCGATCCCGCCTCGAGCTCGAGGGCGACCGGGATCTCGAGCTCGAACGGCTCGCCCTCCTGCGTCTGCCGGAGCTCGATCTCGACGGAGGAGCCCGCGGACCGCCACGAGCCTTCGACCCGCGGGAGTCCGCCCCGGTAGAGCCACTGCCGGAAGAACCGCTCGAGATCGCGCCCCGACGCCTCCTCCATCACGCGCCGGAAGTCGTGGGTAGTCGCGTTCCTGGAAGTGAACTCGGAATAGTACTCGCGGGTTCCCCGCCGGAAGGCCTCGTCGCCCACGATTCCCCGGAGCATGTGAAGGACAAAGGCCCCTTTCTGATACGTCTGGCTGGTCGTCACCAGCGCCATGTCGTCGAGGTTCTCGTGGACCACGCGGTATTCCGGCTCTTTCTGGTGGAACTCGAGGACCCGCCGGCGGGCTTCCTCGAGGCCCCGCGCGAAATCGTCCCGGCCGTAGGCGTGCTCGCGAAAGAGAAGAGTGAAGTACGTGGCGAAGCCCTCGGAGAGCCAGACGTCGTTCCAATCGGCTTCGGTGACGACGTTTCCCCACCACTGGTGAGCGATCTCGTGGATGATGATGTCCCGGAGTCGCGGCGCCCGCTCCCCCTTCACCAGGTCTTCCCCGTAGAAGATCGCGGTCGCCGCCTCCATCCCACCGCCAATGCTCGCGGTTTGCACGTTCGCGAGCTTCTCGTAGGCGTAGGGGCCGATCGACTCGGTGAAGAACTCGAGTGCGTGGCGAGTGGGGTAGGAGAAATCGTGGAACCCCTTGTCCCGGTCCTGGGGATACACCCACGACTGCAGCGGGCGCCCGTCGACCGCGTCGTAATGGTCGACGGCGAAGCGCGCCACTCCGAGCACGTAGAGCCAGGTGGCGATCGGCACCGATTGCTTCCAGTGAGTGCGGCGCCTCTCCGAAGGAAGGTCGGTCTCCTCCACGAGAAGGCCGTTCGAGACCACCTGGTAGTGCGAGGGGGCGGTCACGATGAGCTCGCAGGTCGCCTTGTCGTAGGGGTGGTCGATCGTGGGAAGCCAGTGGCGCGCTCGGTTCGGCCAGTTGTCGCTGAAGAACGTGCGGTCGCCGTGATGATTCGGCCCGATGCGCAGTCCCGACGCAGGGGCTCCCCCGTAGCGCACGGTGAGACTCCGGCGCTCGCCCGCCCGGGACGGGCCCGTCAACGGAACGGACAGCCGGTCGTCGCGGTGCTCGAAAGCCGCCGGAACGTCGCCCCACCGAACCGAGCTCACGGTCATTCCCCTGCCATCCTCGGCGTTCACCAGGTCGAGCGTGACCGAGGCCACCCCGTCCTGGAGGAGCAGGAGATCGAGGACCGTCTCGCCCTCGATGACGTCCGCTTCGTCCGTGAGCGTCAAGTGAAATGAGTAATGGAGGGCATCGACCGCGGGCTGGCGCGGGTAGGTATCGGCGAGGGCGGCAGCGGTCGCGAATAGAAACGTCGGGATCACCAGAAGGTGACGGAACATACGGCGGACACTGTAGCTCAGATACGGTGGATCTGTCCGTCCCGAGCGCGTCCTTTGCCCCAGGGAAGTGGGTGCTTTCGCGAGCTCTTATCCTGCCTCGGAGGCCGAGGGGCCCGTCCCCCCGGACGCCGGTGGGGTTTACCGCGAACAGCGTGCTGGAACGGGTTTTGCTCCTCGATATGTTGGAGAGTACGGGCGGACGGTTCCGAGGGCCGGCCGCGAGAACCCGAAAGGCCTCGGAGAGGAGGAATGAAATGAGCCTGGTACGTTGGGATCCCTTACGCGAGCTCGAGGAAATGAGTGAGCGCATCAACCGCGCTTTCGGCGGCGTTGGCCGGCCGGGGGTCGCCCGCGCTTCCGAGGCGGGCCGTGAAGCTCTAACCGTGCCTGACTGGGCGCCGGTCGTCGATATCTCGGAGACCGACGGGGAGTACCTCATCAAGGCGGAGATTCCCGAGGTGAAGAAGGAAGACGTCAAAGTTTCCGTCGAGAACGGCGTCCTCACCATGCAGGGCGAGCGGAAGCAGGAGAAGGAAGAGAAGGGAAAGAAGTTCCACCGCGTGGAGCGCTATTATGGGTCGTTCCTGCGCACCTTCACCGTCCCCGACAACGTGGACGATACCAAGGTGCGGGCGGAGTTCAAGGACGGGGTTTTGAACGTCCATCTGCCCAAGACCGAGAAAGCGAAGCCCAAGGCCATCGACGTCAAAGTGGCCTGACGGATTTTTTCGAGACGCCGCGGGGCGGGGGCAAAACCGCCCCGCGGTCTTCATTATTAGAGCCCTGAAGGAGGCCCATCATGGCGAAAATTGTCGGCATCGATCTCGGAACCACCAACAGCGTGGTCGCGGTCGTCCAGGACGGCGACCCGGTGGTGATCCCCACCGCCGAAGGCAGCAACACCTGTCCCTCGGTCGTCGCTTTCACACCCAAAGGCGAGATCCTGGTGGGACAGATCGCCAAACGCCAGGCGATCGTGAACTCCGAGAACACCATCTACTCGATCAAGCGATTCATCGGCCGGCGCTACGACGAGGTCGAGGAGGAGCGCAAGATCGTTTCCTACAAGGTGGTGGCGGGGCCGTCGGGTGATGCCCGGGTCGAGGTGCCGGCGACGGGAAAGACGATGCCGCCTCAGGAAATCAGCGCCAAGGTGCTGCAGAAGCTGAAGCGGGACGCCGAAGCCTTCCTGGGCGAGCCCGTGACGCAGGCGGTCATCACCGTTCCCGCCTATTTCAACGACAGCCAGCGGCAGGCGACGAAGGACGCCGGCACCATCGCCGGCCTCGAAGTCCTGCGCATCATCAACGAGCCCACGGCCGCGGCGCTGGCCTATGGTCTCGAGAAGAAGACGAACGAGACGATCCTGGTGTTCGACCTGGGTGGAGGGACTTTCGACGTTTCGGTCCTCGAGGTGAGCGAGGGGCTGGTCGAGGTCAAGGCCACGAACGGCGACACCCACCTCGGCGGCGATGATTGGGACGAGCGCATCGTGCGCTTCCTCATCGAGGAGTTCCGGAAGGACCAGGGGATCGATCTGGGGAAGGACCGCCAGGCGCTGCAGCGGCTCCGCGAGGCGGCGGAGAAGGCGAAGATCGAGCTCTCGAGCCTGGTCGAGACCGAGCTCAACCTGCCTTTCATCACCGCCGATGCCAGCGGGCCGAAGCACCTCTCGGTGAAGCTCACCCGCAGCAAGTTCGAGCAGATGACCGAGGACCTCCTCGAAAGATGCGTCGGTCCCTTCGAGCGCGCATTGAACGATGCGGGCGTCACCGCCGGTCAGATCGACGAAGTGGTGCTGGTCGGAGGCTCGACCCGGATGCCCATGGTGCAGGAGCGCGTGCGTAAGCTCTCCGGAGGGAAGGAGCCGCATCGCGGCGTGAACCCCGACGAGGTGGTGGCGGTCGGCGCCGCCATCCAGGGCGGCGTTCTCGGCGGCGAGGTCAAGGACGTGCTCCTCCTCGACGTCACTCCCCTGTCGCTCGGGGTGGAGACCCTCGGCGGCGTCATGACCCGGCTGGTCGAGCGCAACACCACCATCCCCTACCGGAAGACGGAGACCTTTTCCACCGCCGAGGACAACCAGACGGGGGTCGACGTCCACGTGCTCCAGGGAGAGCGCGAGATGGCCTCGGACAACATGACCCTGGGCAAGTTCCGGCTCGAAGGAATCGCCTCCGCGCCCCGCGGGGTGCCCCAGGTCGAGGTCACGTTCGACATCGACGCCAACGGAATCCTGAACGTGTCGGCGAAGGACAAGGCGACGGGCAAAGAGCAGAAGATCGCGATCACAGCCTCCACGAACCTCGAGAAGAAGGATGTCGAACGGCTGGTTCGGGAAGCGCAGCAGAATGCCGCCGACGATCGGCGTCGACGCGAGCTGGTGGATGCGCGCAACCAGGCGGACACGCTGATCTACCAGGTGGAGAAGTCGCTCAAGGCCCTCGGGGATCAGGTGCCGGCCGCGGACCGCTCGCGCGTAGAGGCGCAGGTGGCCGATCTACGGACCGCGATCGCGGGCGAGGATGCGGCGCGCATCCGTCAGGGTGCCGAAGCTCTCCAGCAGGTCGCGAATGCGCTCGCCCAGCAGGCGGCGGCGCGGGAGAGCGGCCCCGGGCCCGGTGGCACACCCTCCGGATCCGGCACCGACGACGTGGTCGAGGGCGAGTTCACCGAGGCCTAGTCCGTGAGCGTGGAGGAAACCTCCTTCCCGGAAGAGGTCCAGGCGGATTTGGCGGCCCTGCTTCGGGAGAACGCGGAGCTGAAGGACAAATATCTGCGCGCCGCCGCGTCGATCGAGAACGCGCGCAAGCAGGCGGAGCGCGTGGCCGCGGCCCGCACCCAGAGTCGGCTCCAGGAGCTCTACCTCCGTCTCCTCGAGGTAGTGGACAACCTGGACCGCGCGCTGGCGTATGCGAACGACGACGACCCGCTCGCCCCCGGCGTGCGCGCGACCCGGGAGCAGCTCCGCGACGTCCTGCGCCGCGAGGGAGTCACACCCATCGACCTCGCTCCCGGAGCCCCGTTCGACCCGGAAGTCCACGAAGCGGTCGAGACGCGCGAGGGCCACGTCGCCGAGCCGACGGTTGCAGCCGTGGGACAACCGGGGTACACCTTCGAGGGAAGAGTGCTGCGCCCGGCGCGGGTTGCGGTCGTACGGCCCCCGCGCGAAAGCTGAGCACGGAAGACGGGAAGAACGCAAAGGCGCAAAGATGCAAGGGCGCGAAGAAGAAACGGGTATTCCTTTGCGTCTTTCCCCCTTTGCGTCTTTGCGTTCTTTTCCCGGTCCTCCCTTCGCCCCGTTCGCATTGACCTCGAGAACGAGATCGCGGAATCGAACGCCAAGGCGCGATGGATTGACCGATTCCTTCCTTGAGTCCCCGCGAGCCTTTGCGTCGTTGCGTTTTTTTCCGGTTCCTCCCATTGGAGAGTACTAAGAGGACCTCGTTATGGCTTTCGACATCAATCGCTTCACCCAGAAATCGCAGGAGGCAACCCAGGCGGCGCAAGGACTCGCCGAGCGCAACGGGAACAGTCAGGTCGAGCCGGAGCACCTGCTGCTGGCGCTCTTCGAGCAGCCGGAGGGCGTGGTCCCTCAGGTCCTCGCGAAGATGAACGTCCCCACCGGGGCCCTCGTTCAGCAGGTGCGCGCGGAGATTGCGAAGCTCCCCCGGGTCAGCGGCGCGGGCGCTCAGACCGGCATCTCGCCCCGGCTGCGCACCGTGCTGGTGAGCGCTCATGACGAGCTCGCGACCTTCGGGGACGAGTACGTTTCCACGGAGCACCT
>DAISKN010000205.1:0-10079 GCA_036820975.1 Acidobacteriota bacterium
TCACGCTCCTTCACAACCTCTCGTCCCTCTCCGAGCTCTCGAAGCCGATCCTCGTCGGAACCTCGCGCAAGAGCTTTATCGGACGAATCCTTTCGGAAACCTCCGCACGACGCACGGGGAGCGACCGCGAGGAGCGGATCTTCGGCACCGCGGCGAGCATCGCCTGCGCGGTGCTCCTCGGGGCGTCGGTGGTGCGGGTGCACGACGTCCGCGAAATGCGCGAGGTGGTCGCGGTGGCCGATGCCATCAGGAACCAGGGCGTCGAGGGAGCGACCCAGGGGAAGGTCCTGGCGGTCTCCGAGGGCGGCCCGTGAACGGCCTCACGAACGAGCTCGTTCAGTTCCTCGGGGCGCTCGCCCAGAGGCTCTCCTGGATCGCGGTCCTCGACATCGCCATCGTCAGCTACCTCATCTACAAGCTCCTCCAGCTCATCCGCGGAAGCCGCGCATTCCAGATGGTCGTCGGGACCCTGGTGCTGGTCGTCTTCTTCTTTGCCTCTCAATGGGCGGAGCTTTCGACGGTCAACTGGCTCCTCCAGAAGTCGCTGGCCTATATCGGCTTCGCGGTCATCGTGCTCTACCAGCAGGAGCTCCGGAAAGCGCTCGCGCAGATCGGACAGGCCCCGCTCTTCCGGTTCTTGAATCCCTCCTCGAGCCCGGGGACGCTCGACGAGATCGCGTTCGCCGTACGGAGCATGGCGCAGCGCCGCATGGGAGCCATCGTGGTGCTGGAGCGCGACATCGGCCTTCGGGGATACGTCGAGGGCGGAATTCTCCTGGACGCCGTCGTCAACTACGATCTCCTCCTGTCGATTTTCAATCCCAAATCCCCTCTTCATGACGGCGCCGTCATCGTCCAGGGAGACCGGATCGCCGCCGCGGCGTGCTTCCTTCCCATCTCCATCAACCCCCAGCTCTCGAAGGAGCTCGGCACGCGGCACCGGGCGGCGATCGGAATCACCGAGGACACCGACGCCGTCGCCGTCGTGGTGTCGGAGGAGACTGGAAAGGTGAGCCTGGTCGAGGACGGCGTCATCGACTTCGGCCTGGAAATGGATTCTTTCCGAGCGCGGCTCAAGGAGGCGATGGGAAATGCGGAGCCGCCCCCGGGCCGTGACTCCGCCGAATCCCGGGAGAGCGTCGAAAAAGCCGCGGTCGAAGAGACCGCGGAGGCGCGCGCGGCGAAGCGATGAGAGAGCATCTGGGTCTCAAACTGATCTCCCTCGTACTCGGTTTTTCGCTGTGGTACGCGGTTGCTCGCGAGCAGGAAGCCGAGTTCTCCCTCGCAATCCCCATCGAGCTCCGCGATCTGCCCGAGGGACTCGAGGTACTCGAGGAATCGGTGCAGCAGGTCGAGGTCCGGCTTCGCGGTCCGGCGGAAATCCTCCGGAGGCTCACCCCTCAGGACGTCAACATCGGGGTCGAGCTCGGCGACGCCGAGCCGGGGGTGCGGACCGCCTATCTCACCCCGAGGGAGGTTTCGGCGCCGTTCGGGGCGAGGGTGATGAGAGTGACCCCGACCAGCGTCCGGATCGTGCTCGACCGGACGGTGGAGCAGACGGTAGAGGTGATTCCCCGAGTCGTGGGATCTCCCGCCGAGGGCTTCGAGCTCCACCACATCGGCCTGTCCCCGGAGCGAATCGACGTCGTAGGCCCCGCCTCTCACGTTTCCGGGCTCGAGCAGGTGACGACCGAGCCGGTCTCCGTGGACGGGCTTCGAGAGCCCTATTCCCGCATGGTGCGGATCGAGCTCGATCCTCTGGTGAGGATCGAAAGAGAGCCGAACGTCGCGCTCACCCTCGACGTCCGCGAGGAGTACCGGCGCCGCGAGCTCTCGGTGGCGGTGAAGGGTCTTCCGGAAGACAGAGCCGCCCGGCTCACGCCGGGCACGGTCAGGGTCCGGATCGAGGGCCCGAAGAGCCTCGTCGAACAGCTCCGGGCCGAGGACCTTCTCGCCCAGGTGGATCTCTCGGCGCTCGCGCCCGGACGCCACTCCTTGGCCCCCGCGATCGTAATCTCTTCACCCGACAGAGGCGCGTTCCAGGTTCTCTCGATCGAACCCCAACAGATCCGGGTTCAGATACAATGACGTCCCTGTTGGACATGTTCGGCACGGACGGAATCCGCGGCGTCGCCTACGAGCCTCCGCTCGATCGCGCGACCGTGATCCGGGTAGGCCTCGCGCTCGCGCGGAACCTCGAATCTGCCTCCCCGCGAGTGCTCCTGGGCCGGGATACCCGCCGGAGCGGACCCGACCTCGAGCGGTGGCTCATGAGCGGACTCGCGAAGGGAGGGGCCACCGCCGAGTCGGCTGGGGTCATCACCACTCCTGCCGTCGCCTACCTCACCCGGAGCGAAGGCTTCGACGCGGGAGTGGTCCTCTCTGCTTCGCACAATCCCTATCGCGACAACGGCATCAAGGTGTTCACCGCGGAGGGGTCGAAGTCGAGCGAGGATCTCGAGGCGAGGATCGCGCGCGACGTCGCCCGGACCGAGGAGGTACCCGAAGAAACCTCCGCCCTCGCCGACCCCGACCCCAGGCTCGAGGAGCTCTACCTCGACCACCTGCTGTCGGCCATCCCTCACGATGCCCGGACGCGATTGCCCAAGCTCGAGATCGCGCTCGACTGCGCCAACGGCGCGGGCTACCGGGTCGGTCCGCGGCTCCTGAGAGAGCTCGGGCTTCTGGTCCACCCGATGTCCGCGGCGCCGGATGGCGAGAACATCAACCACCAGTGCGGCTCGACCTACATGGACGCCTTGAGCTCCGCGGTGGTCGAAAGAGGATGCGATCTCGGGGCCGCCCTCGACGGCGATGGCGATCGGCTCCTGATGGTCGACAGAAGCGGCCGGGTGATCGACGGCGACGCGATTCTCCTCCTTTGCGCCCGGCGCTTGAAGAAGGAAGGACGCGCGGAGGCCGTCGTGGCCACGGTCATGAGCAACATGGCGCTCGAACGCGCGCTCGCCGAGGAAGGGGTGCGCCTGTACCGCGCCCCGGTCGGAGACAAGTATGTCGCCCGGGAGATGGCGGAACGTAATATCATCCTCGGCGGTGAGCAATCGGGGCACATCATCTTCAGCGACTACGGCTCGACGGGCGACGGGTTGCTGACCCTCCTCCAGGTTTTGCGGGTCCTGGCGCTCGAGGGCCGGCGCCTCGACGAGCTCGGGCGGCTCGATCCGTTCCCCCAGGTGCTTCGGAACGTGCGCGTGAGAGAGCGGCCCGAGGTTCTGGAAGTGCCCGCTCTCGCGCGGGCCATCGACGAGGCCGAGCGTCGGCTCGGGGGCCGGGGCCGGGTGCTGGTACGCTACTCGGGCACCGAGCCCCTGCTTCGCATCATGATGGAGGGACCCGAGCGCGCCGAGATCGAGTCCCTGGTGAAGAGCGTCGAGGACGCGGCCCGGGCGGCGATCGGAGAGACGCCGTGATCGAGCTCGGGGTCACTCTGGACGCCGTGGCGCTCCTCCGGGAGTCCCGGAAGACTCGCGGCCCGGATCCGGTCTTCGCCGCGTTCCTGGCGGAGCAGGCCGGGGCATCCGCGATCAACGTCCAGCTTCGGAGCGACCGCCGCCACATCCAGGAGCGGGACGTCCGGCTTCTGCGGGAGTCGGTGGGGGTGGAGCTCAACCTGGTGATCACGCCCAGCCAAGAGATGATTCGGCTAGCCCTCACGGCGAAGCCGGATCGAGTCACGTTCATTCCCGAAAGGCTCGAGTCCGCCGGCGGCGGCGGGTTGGACGTGCTCCTGAACACCGCGCAGCTCAAGGAGCGCATGCGGGAGATGCGCGAAAGCTCCATCCTCCCGGGAATTTTCATAGATCCCTCCGTCGATCAGGTCAAGGCGGCCCACCAGGTGGGAGCCGCGGGGATCACCATCGCCACCGAGACCTTCGCCGCCGCGAGCGATCAAGTGGGGCTCGCCCGCGACCGCGAGGCCATCGACCGGGAGCTTCAGCGGTTCTCGGACTGCGCGCGCCTCGGGTCCAAGCTGGATCTCCACGTGAGCGCGAGCCACGGGTTGACCCTCCGCAAAGCGCGGCTGCTCCTGGACATCCCCGGTCTCGCCCGGGTCGACGTCGGCCATGCCCTGGTCTCGAGGGCGGTGATGATCGGATTCGCCCCCGCGGTCGCGGAATGGATCGAGCTCCTCCAGGCTCGCCCGAAAAATTGACGATCGGGGGTTTCTTTGCTAAATTCAATCATGTTAGGGGGTTATAGCCCCCCCCGGAAGACACTGATTTGAGATCCACGGACAAGCACGACAAGCCAACCGGCGCCTCGAGCGACAAGTCGGACAAGTCCACGCTCCGGGAGTACTTCGAGTCGATCTGCGTGGCCGTGATTCTCGCGCTCTTCGTGCGCACGTTCGTCTTCCAGGCGTTCAAGATTCCCACCGGGTCGATGGAGGAGAACCTCCTCGTCGGGGATCATCTCATCGTGAACAAGATGCTATACGCTCCAACGGCGACGGGGCTCGAGAGCAGGCTGGCTCCGGTGCGGGAGGTCCGGCGCCAGGACGTCGTGGTCTTCAAGTTCCCCAACGAGCCCGAGCGCGATTTCATCAAGCGGGTCATCGCTCTTCCCGGAGAGCGCATCCGCATCGAGAACAAGAAGGTCTACATCAACGACGAGCCCCTGGACGAGCCCTACGCGCATTTCCTCGAGGTCCCGGGAACGGACGAGAACGTCTACTCCGACCCGCGGGGAGACAACATGCACGAGATGGTCGTTCCCGGAGGGCACTACTTCGTCATGGGGGACAATCGCGACAACAGCCACGACAGCCGTTTCTGGGGCACCATGTCCGGAGAGCTGTTGAAGGGGCGCGCGCTCATGATTTACTGGTCCTACGATGCCCCGGACGGACGAGACGCTTATTTCAAGGAAGGATGGGAGCGGATCAAGGAAGTGCTGTCCGTGATCCCTCACTTCGTTTCCAACACTCGCTGGAATCGGTTCTTTCATCTCGTGCGCTGACGATCATCTATGGTTTTTTCCCGGCCTTCTCTGTACCAGGAGGAACGTCGATGAGAAGCATGAAAGGCGAGCGAGGCGCGATCAGCATGGGCTTGGTCGTTGGGATCTTTCTCGTGTTGTTCGCCGCCTACGAAGCGAAACAGTTCGGCCCACTCCTCTTGCGCCAGTTCCAGTTCCAGGACGCCGCCATCGAGGCGTCCAAGTTCTCGGCGACGAAGGACGCGAACGCCGTCGCGAACGAGCTGGCACACAAGGCGGCCGAGCTGCAACTCCCCATCACCCGCGAAATGATCAAGGTGACCAAGCAGGCCACCCACGTCCGGGTCCAGGTCGCCTACGAGCTGTCCGCGGATTGGCTTCCCGGCAAGCCCTACAAGTGGACGGTGAACGTGGACGAGCAGAGCCAGATCTTCTAGGGAGACCCTTCAAGAGCGGATCCGATCGCGGGCAGGGGTGCTGAAAATCCATGCACCCTGCGCGAGCGGAGCGTTCGCCTTCGCGCGAAGCGCTTCGGCGAAACCCGCGCCGTAGCCCGATCCGCCTCCGTCCCGCCGAAGCCCGAAGGGCGAAGGCGGGAGCCGGCCCGAATGGGCCGCCGACAGCTTCAGGCCGCGGGGGTAGGGCCCCGCGGCACTAGATGCACTTTATGCCGGGCTCTTGGAGCCGCCGCCGTCGGCGCGGCGTTTGAGGAACGATAGCTTTTCGCGCTCGGCCTCGGTCTCGCTCATCAGCTGTATCAAGTTGCGCAGGTTCGCGATGGCCGCGAGGATCGAGTTCAGCACCTGCCGCTTCTGCATCTTCAGCTCGAGGATGTCCTTTTCGATCTCGTGAGCTCTCGATTGCGCCGCCTCGACGAGACGGTCGGCGGCGAGCTCGGCCTCCTTCAGGAGCATCTGGGACTGCCTCTTGGCGTTCTCCTTGAGCTCTTCCGAGGTGCGCTGGGCCGCCACCAGCGTGTTCTTCAGAATCTCCTCCCGTTGGTGATGCTCGGAGAGCAGAGCCGTGAGCCGCCTCACTTCCTCGGACATCCTCTCGTTGTCCGAGCGCAGGTGCTCCATCTCCTCCGAGACGGCGTTGAGGAACATCCTCACTTCCGCCCCGTCGAGGCCGCGGAAGGTTCGCTGCTGGAATTCATGTCTCTGGATGTCTAGCGGGGTCAGTTTCATGGCTGGGGGTCCTTTCTTAAATGCTCGCCTCGCTCTTCGCTCGGCTCGTTCCCCGCGCTCCTCGCGCGGGGAGGATGGGGCCCTCCGGGCCCCGCTGTTTGCAGAGTTTCGATCGCTCGAGGTCCGAAAAGGGCCGTTCCCACGCGAATGAAAGTCGCGCCCTCCTCGATGGCGACCTCGAAGTCGTGGCTCATCCCCATGGAGAGCTCTTCTCCGGCGAGACCGCGGCCGAAAGCCTCGGCGCCGAGCTCCCGGAGGCGGCGAAAGTACGGTCGGGCGGTCTCGGGATCGGGAGCCAACGGCGGGAGCACCATCAACCCGTCGACCCGGAGGCGACGAAGGCTGGTCAAGCTCTCGAGCGCCGGAAGAAGCTCCGTCTCCGGCAGGCCGAACTTGGTGGGCTCCGATGCCAGATCCACCTGAACCAGGACCGGCTGCACCTTGCCGATCTCCTCGGCGGCCTGATCGATCTTGTGACCGAGCTCCACGCTGTCCAGGGAGTGGATGCGGTCGAACAAGGCGACTGCCTTCTTCACCTTGTTCTTCTGCAGGTGCCCCACCAGGTGCCAACGCGGCCGGCCCCCCTCGCGGGTTTCGACTTCGGCGAGCGAGGGGATCTTCGCCTCCGCCTCCTGCACCCGGTTCTCGCCGAGGTCGGCGACACCCGCCTCGACCACACGGGCGACTTCCTCGACGCTGCGGGTCTTGGTCACGGCGACCAGGGTGACGTCCGAAATCGCCCTTCCCGCGCGGCGGCAGGCGCTTTCCATCCGCTTCTGGATGGCGGCGAGACGGGAAGGGATCTCCATGGCAAAGACGACGGTCGTTCTTCCGAGTGTCCGGCTAAAAGCGTGAGAGTTCAGCTATTATACGCGCACGAACTTCGCCGTGTAAATACTCAGATCTCGCCGTAGGAGGCGCTGTAGGTCGGAGCCTCCCAGACCCGGACCCGGCGCAGCGTGACTCCCCGCGGAAGGCTTTTTCGAAGCTCCCCGTGGAAGTACCGCGCCAGGTTCTCCGTAGTCGGGTTCTCGCGGTCGAAAGGTGGGATCTCGTTGATGTGGCGATGATCGTACGGCGCGACGACCTCCTTCAGCTTCGCCTCGAGCTCGAGGAAGTCCATCACCAGGCCGGAATCGGGAAGCGTCTCGGTGGAAACGAACGCCTCCAGCCGGAAATTGTGCCCATGGAGCGGCTCCAGGTCGGCTTTGTACCCCCGAAGCTGGTGAGAAGCGGCGAAAGTGGTCTCCGCAGAAATCTCGTATTGCAGCGTCATGTCCTCAATCCCGTCTGGCCCGTCTGGCCCGTCTGGTTCGGGTTCTGTCCCGCGAAAAATCTCTCGACGTCGTCCCGATCGTGGGTGAGGCGAAAGGGAGGGAGGCTTCCGACGAAGCGCCTGCCGTAAGGCATCGTGGAGAGCCGGCTGTCGAGGACGGCCACGACACCCCGGTCGGACCTCGATCGGATGAGGCGGCCGAGCCCCTGTTTCAGTGTGAGAATGGCCATGGGCACCTGGTAGTCCCCGAACGCGTTCCCGCCGGTGCCGGTGACGAAGTCCATCCGCGCCGATACCAGCGGGTCCGAGGGGACGGCAAAGGGGAGCTTGTCGATCACGACCAGCGACAGCTGTTCGCCCATGACGTCCACTCCCTCCCAGAAGCTCGAAGTCGCGAGGAGCACCGCGCCCGGCGTCTCCCGGAAGGAGTCGAGGATTTCTCCCCGTGACGCGTCGCCCTGGACGAAGAGGGGAAACGGAAGACCGGCGAGCTCCTTTCGCACGGCGTGCAGGTTGGCGAAGCTCGTAAAGAGGAGGAAAGCCCGGCCGCGGCTCGCGTGCAGGAGGAGGCGGATCTCGTCCGCGGCGCACTGGATGAACGCCGGGTCTTTCGGCGGCGGCAGCTGCCGGGGGACGTAGAACAGGGCCTGCGAGCGGTAATCGAAAGGCGAAGGAAGCAGTCGACCCCGATCGGTCCCGACCCCGAGCCTCGAAGAGACGTAGTCGAAGGACTCGTCGACCGCGAGGGTCGCAGAGGTCAGGATCACGGCGCGCTTCCGGTCGAGGAGCATGCTCCGAACCATGGGAGCCACGCGAATCGGCGACGATCGGAGGGCGGTCGAGCGTTCGCGCTTCTCGCACCACGAGACGGCTTCGGGATCGGCGGCGCCCACGATGACCTCGAGATCGACGTCGATCTCGGACGCTCTGCGCGAGAGGGCCACGGTCGACTCGTCCGGCTCGGGAATCCCCTCGAGCCCCTCCCGGACCCGAGAGAGCTGGCGGCGAAAGCCGTCGACGGCCCGCTCCTGATCGGGAGTCGCGCTCATCGGGCGGAGGCGGTAGCGGTCTTCCTTGCCGTCCCGCGGCCGGTACGACTGGAAAAGCTCCTGGCTCGATCCGCGGAGCCGCTTGAGCTCCGATAAAGCCTGCCTCGCCCTCGATCTCTCCCTCCGGCCGTTCCAGGCTTTCTCCGCGTCCTGCACGAGCTCTTCCACCACGGCACTGCTCACCGTGAGGCCGAAGTTCGCGGTGGCCACGTCCTCGAGCTGGTGGGCCTCGTCGAGGACGAGATAGTCGTAGTCGGGAATGACCTCGCCGTAGGCCCCCTGCCGCACCACGAGGTCGGCGAAGAGCAGGTGGTGGTTCACGACGATGAGCTCGCTCTCCGCCGCCTTCTGCCTTAGCTTGGTCACGTAACAGCGATCGTAGTCGGGGCACTCTTTCCCCACGCAATTCTCGCTTCGCGCCGAGATCCCTTTCCAGAAATCGAGCTTCTCGGGAACGCCAGGGATCTCGGAGCGATCCCCGGACTTCGTCATCTGGCTCCACCGTTGAAGCGTCTCGAAGTGCGAAGCCTCCTCGAAGAAACGAAAAGCGGGCTGCGCCTGGAACTGGGCGTATCTCGCCAGGCACAGGTAGTTCCCCCGGCCCTTCATGAGGCACGCGGTGAACGGCAGGTTGAGGGCCTTCCGCACCAGCGGGATGTCCTTGTAGAAGAGCTGTTCCTGGAGGTTCTTGGTCCCCGTCGAGATGACGACTCTTTGTCCGGAGAGGATCGCGGGGACGAGATACGCGAGCGACTTCCCCGTCCCGGTTCCGGCTTCGACCAGGAGCTCGCCTCCCTCGCGCAGCACGTCGGCCACCGCGGCGGCCATTTCCTGCTGGGCCTCGCGGTGCTCGAAGCCCGGAAGACTGACGGAGAAAGGCCCGCTCGGACCGAGGATGTCCCGAACCCGCTCGGGGTCGAGCGCGTCGAGACCCCTTTCGACCCCGTTGAGGCTTTGGCTTCGTGTCATCTACGGCTCAGGCCCATGTAGGACGAGATCCCCGCGGAATTCCCTCCCTGGCCCCGGGATCTCATCCCCGCGCGACGAGGCTGGGGTAGAGGGGAAAGCCTGCCGTGAGCTCGCGGACTTCACGACCCACTTTTTCGAGCTCGTGCGGCTGCTCTCGACCCCGGAGCGCCCGCGCGATGAACCGGCCCACCCGTTTCATCTCCGCCTCCTTCATGCCGCGGCTCGTGAGCGCCGGGGTCCCCAGACGGATGCCGCTCGCGACCAGAGGCGGCCGGGTATCGAACGGGATGACGTTCTTGTTGGCGGTGATTCCCGCCTTCTCGAGAGCTTCCTCCCCTTCCTTGCCGGTGATCCCGCTCGCGCCCACGTCGACGAGGAGCAGGTGGTTGTCCGTCCCGCCCGAGACCAGGCGGAATCCCTCTTCCCTCAGCACCTCCGCCAGGGTCGCGGCATTCGAGACGATCTGACGCGCGTACTCGCGGAAGGAATCCTCGAGCGCGAGCTTCAGACAGACGGCCTTGGCGGCGATGACGTGAACCAGAGGCCCGCCCTGGATTCCGGGGAAGGTGACGCGGTTGATGTCCTTCGCGTATTCCTCGCGCGTGAGAATGAGCCCGCCCCTCGGCCCGCGGATCGCGG
>DAISKN010000206.1:0-10071 GCA_036820975.1 Acidobacteriota bacterium
AGCGCGAGGGTCATGCGATCGGAGGGACCATACGTTCTCGTCGCCGCGTCGTAGGCGTCTTCGAATGTCGCGAGCGATTCACTTATCCTGCGGGCGGCCATCAGGGCGACACCACGCGCCTGGGCGCAAGAGATGCGTGTGAGTGAATCGGGCTCGAAGTAGCGCTCGCAGATCTCGAGGGACCGTCTGCTGCTCTCGAGGGCGGCTCGCACCATGCCCGCCCGGAGCTGGTAACTGACGAGGTTCTGAAGGTACACCCCCACCGTCATGCTCGAGGGACCGAATACCGAGCTCGCGTCTAGAACCGCTTGCTCGAGCTCGCCGATCCCCCGTTCGAGCTGGCCCACGTCCGCGAGCGCGTTTCCGAGCCGCGCTCTGGCCTTGATCACGTTCGGGTGAAGCGCGTTGTTCGGATGGACAGCCGCCGCCAGCCCGTAGGCTCGCTGCGCAACTGCGAGCGCTTTCTCGTAGCTCCTGGCTTGTTGGTGCGCGTAAGCCAGCTCGAGAAGCGCCAGGAGCTTCTCCGGGTGGTCGTCGCGGAGGCGCTCGTCCGCGAGTCGGACCGCCTCTTCTCCCGCGGTCACCGCCTCCTCCCGGTTCACCGCGTCGATATCGAGCCCGCATCGGACCCGCCAGGCGAGGACGAGATCCTCGGCGGGAAGCGCGAGGCCTCTTTCGACGGCGGCGAAGACCTCGTCGAGCGCCGTCCGGGCCTCACTGGTCTTTCCCCGATACATCATGACCCACGAGCGCAAGAGCCCGGCGCGAAGGGCGAGCGGGTCGTCGGGGGAAAGGTTCGCTCGAGCCTCTTCCAGCGCTCCTTCGCTCACCGACTCCGCCGTCGCGGTTTCTCCCAGACTCATGAGGCTCGAGCTCAGGATGTTCAGAAGCTCGACGCGCACCGTGGGATCGGTGTCGAGACTCGTTTCCATTCTTTGGCGCGCCCGGTTCAAGACGTCGATCGCGGTGAGGGATCTGCCCTCCCCCTCCTCCAGGTTCGCGTCCTGGAAAATCGCTCCGATGAAGTCCTTCACCTGCTCGGCGCGTCTCTGCGCCGAAAGGGCCACCCGCGCCTGCCACACCGCGGCCCCGGCCCCGATCACGATGGAGAGAAAAACCGCGGCCGCCGCTCCCACGCCGAGCCGGTTCCGGCGGGCGAACTTGGATGCCCGATACCACGTGCTGTCCGGTCGCGCGAGGACCGGGCGTCCGTCGAGGTGCCGTTCGATGTCCTCGGCGAGCGCGTTCACCGTGGGATAGCGCTCTTCCTTCGCCTTCGCGAGCGCGCGGAGCACGATGGTGTCTACGTCGCCGCGAAGAGCCTTCCGGGTATGAGGCTCGGCGGCGACGTCGCTCGGCTTCGCCGGGTCGGCTTCCAGAATCGCATCCTCGAGCTCGCGCCGGGTCCCGCGCTCGAGCTTGTAGGGGCGGCTCCGCGTCAGGAGCTCGAAAAGGACGACACCGAGCGAGTAAACGTCGGAAGCGACGCCGATCGGCTCGCCCAGGATTTGCTCGGGAGACGCGTAATCGGGAGTGAGCGCCCTCCCGGCGCGCTCGGTGATCTCCGTTTCCCGGGCCTCACCCCCCTCCAGCATCTTGGCGATGCCGAAGTCGAGGAGCCGGACTTGTCCGTCGGTCGTGACCAGAATGTTCGACGGCTTGAGGTCTCGATGGACCACGAGCCTTCCGTGGGCGTGCGCAACCGCCTTCGCTACCTGAAGGAACAGTTCGAGCCGCTCCCTCGGAGCGAGCGCCTTCTCTTCGCAGTACTCGTCGATGGCCCGGCCTTCCACGTACTCGAGCGCGAGGAACGGCTCTCCCTCCGGGGTCACCCCCGCGTCGTAGAGCCGCGCGATGTTGGGGTGGTCGAGAGTCGCGAGAATCTCGCGCTCCCGGGCCATTCGCTCCCCCAGCAGCGCGCGCCGCCAGCTTCCGCGGGGCAGCTTCAGAGCCACGGGTCGCTGGATCATCCCGTCGCTTCGCTCGGCGAGCCAGACCGTTCCCATGCCGCCCTCGCCGATCTCGCGCAGGAGCCGATAGAGGCCGATCTCGCTCCCTGCGGTCTCGGAGCGCCGAAAGTCGTCGCCTTCCTCGGGCTCGACCTTCGATTCGAACTTGGGAATCGTACCGAGAAACGACTCCGACCGGACCCTCGCCAGCAGAGCGCGAAGTCGCGGCTTGAAGGCGTCGTATTCCCCGGGAAGCCCGTCGATCCAGATAAGGCGCTCCGAGGCCGGGAGGTCGAGCGCCTCGTCGAGGAGGCGATTGAGGACTTCCCAGCTGCCCGGATCCATACGGAGCTCCCGCAAGGGAGAATCCTATATCGGACACACTCGGGAGAGGGCTCGGCTGGGGTCGCTGCGGCTCGCTCCCAGGCTGAGCTCACCATCGGATTCGGGCCAGTCCTGCTTCAGCCGCCAGCCAATTGGGTCTTCGTCCGGCGAGAAGTGGCGGGCGAGAGGTCTCGTTGACGACCACGACCCTCGCCGACTGACGGGGGTCGGTGCCTGCCTGGCGCTCACGAGACCGTAGGGTCGAGCACAAAGATCGACTGGCCGGCGGTCAGGACCAGAAGACGGCGCCCGTCCTCGGAGAAAGCGACGTGCGATACCGGGCTCGAGAAAGTGTACGCTCCCGCGCTCTCGAAGGCGCCCGCCGCGAACAAGGTGACCTCGTAGGTGGACGATTGCAGGGCGAGCATGCCCAACGTCACGGAATGGGCGGGCCGGCGCCCGAACCAGGTGCCTTGGGGAGCGCCGTCCCGCAGCGAGTAGGCGAGGACTCGCTCGGCTCCGTCGGCGATGAAAAGACTCTCCCCGGAGACGAATGAGGAAACCTCTCCCACTCCGCCCTGGACCACGATTCGCGATAGGAGTCTCGAGGTGGAAAGCTCGTAGGCCTCCACGAGGCGGGCCTCCCCCGCTCCCCGGCTCTTCCGCTGACTGTCCAGCTCTACGTTGCTCTCGAAGATCCTCCTCGCGTGCTCGCTCGAAGCGCCCCAGAAGACGACGAGCGAATTCTTCTCCGGAGTGATGAGGAATCGCGGAAAACCGCCGTCGAGGGGAAGGCGCCACAGCGAGGCCCCCGAGCGCACGCTCCGAGCGGTGAGCTGGTTGTCCTTCCACCCGAGAAGAAGCCCTCCGTGCTGGAACTCCTGGCTTTCCCCGAGCGAGACTCCGGCGAACTGTCGTCCGCTCGAGGTCTCCAGGATTCCGATCATCCGCTCCGTCTCCTGTTCCCGGGGAAAGTCCGCATAGAGCCTTCCCGTTTCGTCGAACCAGGCTGAGTGAAAGGCGCGGGTCTCGAAGGCTCTCTCTCCCGTCTCCGCGTTCCACACGCCGCCGCGGCTCCTTCCCGATATGGCGATCCAGCGCAAGTCGGGCGAAACGGAGGCGGCGACGAGATCGGCGAGGGGACTCATGGGGAGCTCGGCGGTAGCGACGGACTCTCGTCTCCGGTGATCGGCCAACTCCAGCTCGCCGTTTGCGAGCTGGTTCGCGAGGAAGTTCTCGTGCAAATCGAACGCTGGCTTGGGACTCGCGAGAACGATCTTCTTCGCGCTCAGGTCCATGACCCCCACCGCCGCCTTGTTGACGGGGCGGAGGAACAGAAAATTGCCGCGCGCGGGAACGTCCAGAGCCTGAAATCCCAAGGGAAGCTCTTCCACGACCTTGCCTTCCGGAAAGGTCACAATGGCGGATTTCTTCGGTTCGAGGTGGACTCCGACGATTCGGTCCGGGCTTTGAAACACGAACCCTCGACCGACCCGGTCGCGGACGGATCCTTCCAGTTTGATCTCTTTGCGGGCTTCGAGGTCGAAGGCCAGATAGTGGACCTCGGCTCGAGGCGGCAGGGAATCCGTGCCGGTGAACGTCGGGAAATCCAGGCCGGCGTAGGCCGCGATGAACGTTCGATCGTCGGGAGAGAAGCCCATGTTGGGACCCGTCTGCCGTTTGAACAGGAAGAGGTTCCCGAGGTTCACGAGCGCGGTCGTGGGAAAGAACTCCTTCTTCTGAAGGACGACGTCCCCGGTCGACACGTCATAGAGGACGATGTCTCCGTCCAGGCTCTGGCAAGCCAATGCGCGGCCGTTCGGGGACAGCGCGGAGGTCGAGCAACGGTCCCGGCGAAAGATCTCGCGGACCCGACGGCGCGCAAGCCCCCCGTCTTCGTCCAGCTCGATTTCGTGGATCTTCAAATCTCTCGTGTGAAAGCGCAGGCTTTGCGAGTCCGGCGAGAACCGCGCCGGCTCGGAGTCCGGGGCCTCCACGCGGAAGGAGAGCGAAAGGCCGTCGCGCCGGAACAGGAACAGGCCGGAATCGTCCTGGGCGGCCAGAAGCTTGCCGTCGGGGCTGAATCGCAGGTGCTCGAGATCGGAGCGCAGCGCGGGAGAAAGGCTCGCGCGAGAGACCATGCCACGCAGAGTCTCCTGGCCCGGCTTGCGGGCATAGAGGACGAGGTTCTCCTTCCACGCCTGGAACTCCTGGTCGAGGTCCGCGGGCCGGCTGCCCCGACAGGAAGGAGGAAGGCCGCGGCCGATCGAGACCATCTCGCGAAGTCTCTTGGACTCGGGACTCGTGAATCGGAGCACGTCGGTAAACCAGTTGCCTTTCTTGCCCTCCGTCTCCACGAGCCGATCCCAGAAGGCGATCGGAGCCCCGGGATCGAAGCCCGCGGCGACCACGGCGAGCACCCCGATGCGATCCGCGGCGACCTGATTCCCGTGATCCGACCCGGCATCGCGTTCGAGAAGTCCGCGCCCGGCCGCGATGAGCTCGCGATATCGCCGGAAGACGTCTTCGCGGTCGGAGAGCTCCGTCACCCCCAGCGCGCGAAACGCCTCGGAATAGGCCGCCGACGTGTGGCGGCTCGCCACGTGTCCCATCTCGTGCCCGATAACCCCCGCGAGCTCGTCCACCTGCCGGGCGAATCCGACCAACTTTCGAGTCACGTAGACACGTCCGCCCGGAGCGGCGTAGGCCTGCACGAACGGCAAATCGACGAGAAAAAACTGGAAGCCCACGTCGGATCCGGGCATCTGTCGGGCGAGGCGCTCACCGATCTCGCGAAGTGGCGCCGTCAGAGCCTCGTCCTCGATGACGTCGAGGTACCTCTCGATGTGATCGGCGATCGCTTCTCCGAGGTAGTTTTCCTGCTCCGGAGTGAAGAGGTTCGACTCCCCGGTCTCGAAGAGCTCCCGGGGAATCCCGCAGCCCGGCGGTTGTGCGTGAACCAGCGGAGCGGCGAAGAGGGCGAACGAGAGCCATGGCAGCCTGAAAGTACGCATCGTGCCACCTCGCGCTCGAGAAGATAACCGACGAGCCTCTTCCCGCGCCAGTAGCCAAGGTTTGCCCACGAACCGCCTAGCTGCCTAGAATACGAGCCTTCCGTGATGGACCGCACCTGGGCTGATGCCGTCGAGCAGGACGGCTTCGCCATCCTCCCCGACGCCCTCGAACCGGACGTCGTATCCGCGCTGCGCGACGCCATTGCCACGTTTTCCGGCGGGCGCCGCGAACACGGGGTTCACCGTCGCCGCGATGTCTACGCGCTTCGAAACCTCTTCGACCTCGTGCCCGAGACGAAGGCGGCGCTTCAGGCGAAAGCCGTGCGAGAGGTGGTGCTGGCGGTTCTAGGTCCCGAGGCGTTCTGCGTTCGCGCCCTCTTCTTCGACAAGACGCCGCGCGCCAACTGGAAGGTGCCCTGGCACCAGGACGCGACGATCGTCGTGAAGGAGAGAGCGGCGGTCACCGGCTTCGGGCCCTTTACGGTGAAAGCCGGACGGCAGCACGTCATGGCGCCCCCGGGAACTCTTTCGGCAATGCTCACCGTGAGGCTTCACCTCGATGACTGCGACGAGTCCAAAGGCGCGATGCGGGTCGTCCGCGCGTCGCACGAGTACGGGAGGCTGCCCCAGGACAGCATCGAGCAGTTCACTCGGTACGACGTCACGACCTGCGTGGTGAGAAAGGGCGGGCTCATCGTGATGCGGCCATTGCTCCTCCATGCCTCGAGCCCGGCGACGGTGCCGGGCTCGCGCCGGGTCATCCATCTCGAATTCTGCGCTCGGAACCTGCCCCTTCCCCTCGAATGGCGCGAGCGTCACGGCCTCTTCGACTGAGGCCGTACTCGCATTTGACCCTGGAACGGTTCCAACCTCTATATTGGCCGGCGAGCTCGAGGAGGGCTTACCGATGGTCAGTTTGTTTCTCGCCACGACGTTGATCGCTCTTGGGCAGGCGGCTTGGTCGGGCCAGGACCCGCATGCGCAGATGAATCATCGCGGTGCGATGGTCATGGGCTTCGACCAGGACAAAACCACACATCGCTTCCTTCTCTATCCGGATGGCGGCGCCATCGATGTTTCGGCGAGCGAGGCTTCCGACCTCGAGAGCCGGGACGCCATCCGATCGCATCTCCCCCATATCGCCGTGATGTTCGGAAAGGGGAACTTCGAAGCACCCATGCTCGTTCACGACACCGACGTGCCGGGAACGGCGGAGTTGTCGAAGCGGAAGGACCGCGTCCGGTACGCCTACGTCGAGACTCCCCGCGGCGGACGAGTGGATATCGTGACGAACGACGAGGAGGCTCTTCGGGCCCTTCACCAGTTCCTGCGCTTTCAGATCCGGGATCACCAGACGGGAGACTCGGTGGAGGTCCGAAAGCGGTGAAAGGGCAGTCCGGCACGCTCGGGCCCCGCGAGTTGGCGGAGCGCGCCGGGGTCAGCACCGACACCCTTCGCCACTACGAGCGCAAGGGCCTGCTCGATCATCCCTCGAGGACCACGGGCGGATACCGTCGCTATCCGCCGGAGGCGCTGGCGCGGGTTCTGCTCATTCGCCGCGCTCTCCTCGTAGGGTTCTCGCTCGACGAGCTCGCAAGAATACTGCGAGAACGAGAGCGCGGCGGAGCTCCGTGCCGACGCGTGCGGGCATTGGTGAGCGATCGCCTCGCCGCCGCCGATCGAGAGATCGAAGCACTTCACGCTCTCAAGAAGGAGCTCCGGAGCCTCCTTCACGACTGGGATGAGCGCCTGGCCCGGACACCGAGCCGAGGTCAGGCGCGCCTGCTCGATACGCTCGCGGACCGCCCAACTCTGGCGGTAGAGAGGCTCCGCCCCGGTCGACGCTAGTCGGGCTGACTGGGAGACGCCCCTTCACCCCAGATCCACTTCGAGAACCACTCCTCGTTGTGGGTCATGACCGCGCGGTTCGACTTCGGCTTGTCGATCCCGTGGCCGAACCCTTTGTAGACCGCGAGCCGCACCGGCACGTTCTGGTCCCGTAGTCCCTGGTACAGCTCGTACGCATTCGGGATGGGAACGCGCGCGTCCTTCTCGCCGTGCTGAATCAAGGTCGGGGTTCGCGCCCTCCGGACGTAGGTGATGGGGGAGGTCTTCGCGTAGATCTCGGGATCGCTCCACGGATCGGCCTTCAGGTACTGGCGGGTGAACGGGTGGATGTCGGTGCTCACGTAGTAGGTCATCCAGTCCGAGATCCCCGCGCCCACCGACGCCGCGCGGAAGCGGTGGCTGCTGTGGGTCGTGAGAAACGCGGAGATGTAGCCTCCCTGGCTCCACCCCATGGTCCCGACGCGCGTCTCGTCGACGATTCCCTGCCGCACCAGGTGATCGAGGCCGGACTCCACGTCCCAGGCGTCGCCCACTCCGAGGTTTCTCACGTTGAGGGACCGGAAGGCCTCGCCGTAGCCGGCGCTGCCGCGGTAGTTCACCATGAGGACCAGGGCGCCTTTCGCCGCGAACCTCTCCATCGCGTAGTAGCGGCGATCGGCCCCCGTGAGCTTCTGCTGCGCGTCGACTCCCGTCGGGCCTCCATGGATCTTGAAAAGGAGCGGGTACTTCTTCGTGGCGTCGAAGTCGCGGGGTTTCACCAGCACTCCCTCGATGGTCGCGCCGTCCGTCGACTTCCAGGAGATGACCTCCCTCCGGCTGAGGGTGAACTTCGAAAGCTGAGAGTCGAAATCGCTGACGCGCTCGAGCGCGAGCTCGGCGAGAGGCGAGCGATAGACCTCGGTGTACCGGTCGAAGCGGTCCGCGGTGACGGCCGCCTTCCCCGCGCGGCGGGCGAACGCGATCGATCCCAGGACCCAACCGTCGGCCGAAAGCCGCTTCAAGCCCGACCCGTCCGGCATCACCCGAAAGAGGTGGCGCTCGGTTCTCTGGCTCGCGGCGAAGTAGATGCCGTCGCCGCGCCAGGAGAGGAGACCCGGGTCCTCGTCGAACTCCGCGGTCACGATGGCGGGCTTGCCGCCGGCGGCGGCCACGGTTCCAATCTCGTCGTTTCCGTAGTACGTCTCGACCCCGCCCGCCGTCACGAACGCGATTCGGTCGCCTTCGGGCGACCACAGCGGCGAGGAGTCGGTCCCGGGCCAGTCCACGACCTTTCGCACCTGCGGGCCCTCGACCTCGGCGACGTAGATGTCCGCCTGCAGAGCCGCCGACGGATCGGGAAAGGGTCGGGCTCCGAAGGCCACCCGTTGCCCGTCGGGCGACACCGCGAAATCGTCCACGGTGAAGGCTTGCCCCTCGGTCAGCCGCGAGAGCGCGCGGCTCGAGAGGTCGAGCTTCCAGAGATGGGTCATGCGGTGGTCTTCGTCTTCCCACTGGAACTCGCCCATCTCTTTTTCGCGATTCTCGAGGGCTTCGCTCTTCGGGTCGGTCATCGAGACCGCGATCCACCCCCCGTCGGGACTCCAGTCGAAATCGGAAACTCCGTCGTCGGCGTCGGTGAGCCTTTCCGCCTCCCCGCCGTTCGAGCTCATCCGATACAACTGATTCTTGCCGGTTCGATCGGACAGAAACGCGATCGAGGCTCCGTCCGGCGACCACTGCGGGTTGAAGCTCGACCGCTCGGCGTTCGTGAAGGGAAACGGCTTCTCGCCCTCGCGGGCGAGCCAGATCTCGCGCTCGTAGCGGTCGTCCTCCCAGTTGGTCTCGGTCACGACGTAGGCGAGGACGCTCCCGTCGGGTGAGAGGGCGACTTCACCCGGAGACGTCAAGCCCACCAGGTCGTCGATGGTGGGGACCTGAGCGGCTGTGGATCGGGCCGCGAGAACGAGGAAGATCACGAGAGCGGCGTTCTTCGGCGTCATCGAGCTCCTCCACGACGCATTATAGTGTCGACCGCGGATCGAGACCCGTGTTCGATCGGATACAATGCGCCCTTTCTCGAAACGGAGGTCATGAGATGAAGAGAAGCGCGTTCGTTCTGGCGAGCCTTACGTGGGCACTTGTTTCCTGCTCGGGCGGCGGGAGCTCCGATCCCGCGGCGGAGATGGCCCACCAGCACGAGGGGGATGCTCCGGTCGCCACCGAGGCTGCCAGGACCGAGCCTGCCGCGGAGGTCGAGACCCAGACGGTGGCTTACGCCACGGTGAACGGTCAGCAGGTGCAGGGGTACCTCGCGAGACCGATGGGCGCCGAAGGTCCGCTTCCCGGTGTCATCGTCATCCACGAATGGTGGGGGCTCAACGACAACATCCGCTCGATGGCGGAGCAGCTCGCGGGCCAGGGCTATCGGGCGCTCGCCGTGGATCTCTATGGAGGCGCCTCCGCCTCGACCCCCGACGAGGCGCAGACGCTGATGCGCGCGGCGCTCGAGAAGAGCGGGGAGCTCACCGAGAACCTGAAGCAGGCCTACGCCTACCTGTCGGACGGCGGGCAGAAAGTCGGCACCATCGGCTGGTGCTTCGGCGGCGGCTGGTCGCTTCAGACGGCCCTCGTTCTTCCCGAGGACATCGACGCCACCGTGATCTACTACGGGCGCGTCGTCACCGAGAAAGCCGAGCTCGAAAAGCTCCGGATGCCCATTCTTGGAATCTTCGGCGCCGAGGACGACGGAATTCCCGTCGATTCGGTGCGGGCCTTCGAGTCGGCTCTGAAGGAGCTCGGCAAGAACGCCTCAATTCACGTCTACGAGGGTGCGAACCACGCGTTCGCGAACCCCTCGGGGCAGAACTACAAGGCCGAGCCGGCGAACGACGCGTGGCAGAAAACGCTGGCGTTCTTCGGCGAGCACCTGAAGTCCTGAGGTCGGACGGGGCGGTTCA
>DAISKN010000207.1:0-10067 GCA_036820975.1 Acidobacteriota bacterium
GGAGCCACGGCGGCCGAGCTCGAAGAGATCTCGCGCGCCGCCGACGACGCCGTTCGCATCGCGCCGGACGTGATCGCTTCCCAGCGCGCGCGCGCCTGGGCTGCCTATCACCGGGACCAGATGGTCGAGATGGAGCAGGCGATCCAGCAGGCGCTCCAGTTGGATTCGAAAGACGCCGAGACCCATTTCCTCCACGCCCTGTGGTACGGCTTCAACCCTTCGCGATCGGAGGCCATGGCCCGGGTGGCTCTCGAGGCCTTTCCCGACCTCGCCCCCGCGCACTACGTCAAAGCGCTCGCCGACCGCCGCTCCGGTGATCTCGCCGAGGCCCGGCAAGCGCTCGAGCAGGCGGTCCGAATCGACCCGTCGTTCACCCGCGCGAAGACGGAGCTCGCCGAGGTGCTCGATGAGGCGGAGGACTATCCCGCAGCGGCGGCGGTCTACCGGGAGCTTTCCCGGTCGTCGCCGAACGACGTGTCCCTCCACTTCCGCCTGGCGGTCGCGTCGCGAAAAGCCGGCCTCATCGACGAAGCCATCTCCGAGTACCAGACGGCGGCGAGGCTCGACCCCACCCTGAGCGAGGCCCATTACAACCTGGCGGTTCTCTATGTAAGGGAAAGGCAGGCGCCGGATCTCGCCGCACAGAGCTTCCAGCGATTCCTCGAGCTCGACCCGGAGAGCGAGCGCGCGGAGTCCGTTCGCAAGTGGCTGCGCGAAAACGGGTATTGAAGCGCGTTCGCCCGGCTCAGAGCTCGAATCCAGAGGAATCGAAGCTCCGCCCGATGGAGCGCGTGCATCACACACCCTTCAGGCGGAAGAGAAGGAACTGAGTCCGCTGCTTATCCTGGAAGTTGTCGTCGCTCGCGAGGAGCAGCGCTCGGCCGCCGCCGGGAAGCTCCGGCCCCAGACCCATCGCCTCGAGGTTGTCGAGCCGCGGGTATTCGCTCGAGAGCCGGTCCAGCACGTCGTCGAGATCGAGGACGAGCTCCTTTACCACCGGGCGCCAATCCGACGTCGCCCTCAGGGAATCGATGGTTCGGACGTCGGTGGCCGAGGACAGGTCCACGTGAAAGATCCGCGCCTGATTGCGATCGCGCTTCTCCCCCGAAAGCTCGCGGATGAAGAGCCGCTCCAGGGCCAGCAGGCGATCGCCTCCGAGGGAGACCAGTTCCACCAGACCTCCGCTGACCTCCTGCTCCTGGAACTCGGCGACGGGAGCGAACGGCCCGAGAGGATAGACATACTCGCGGGCCTCCGAGAGATCCTTCCCTTCGATTCGATATACGAGGATCCTGCTGAAGCCCACGGAGCCGACCCCCGCAATCGGCCCGTCCTGGACGAGCGTTCCCTCGGCGGCGACGAACACCCGCTTTCCGTCGGGCGATACCGAGAGGCTTTCGAATCCCAGATTGTCGCGAATGCCTCTTTCCTGGGGTGAACCGGCGACGAGGAACTTCTCCGGAATCTCGAAGTTTCGAAGGAACGCCCCTTCGCGATCGATCTCGAGAAGCCTCGGCTGAAGGAACGGCTCGCGGCCGGCGTCGCCTTCCGTCGACACCAGGATACTCCCCCAGGGCGCCCGCGCGATTCCCTCGGGATCCTGCCCGTCCGCCTCCTGCACCACGACGGCTCCGCCGGGGGCGACCGTGAGGGCTCCTCCTTCCGACGATACGGACAGCTCGTAGAACCTGGAGGGAGTGTGGGCATCCGAGAGCGCCAACCAGATACCGCTCTCGCTCTCGTGGGCCAGCGCCGAGATGCCTCCGATCTCGATGGACTCGATCTCCGTCGAGAGCGGGAGGAGGGACGAAGCGACGAAGGAGATCTCGAGAACGGGTGCGACAGGCTCGACCGGCTCGTTCCTTCGGCAGGCGCAAGTCAGGAAGGCAAAGGCGATGACGACGCGCGGGTGGCGGACGGCCAATAAAGCCTGCCCTTCTATACGGGATGCTCGGCGAGATAGCTGATCAAATCGATCTTGGTGACGATTCCGCTCACCTTCTCGTCGTCGAGAACCACCGCGATGTTGCCGCGGCTGAAAACCTCCGCGAGCACCTCGAGGCTGGCTTCGGGCGACACCACTTCCATCTGCTGGTTGGTCACGAGGGGGGCAATCGGCTCCTGGGGCTTCGCGCGTCCCTGGACCATGTGGTCGAGAAGAGCGAACTCGGTCACCATGCCGAGGAGCTTTCCCTGGTCCAGGACGGGAAGCTGCGAGATGCTGTTCTCCTTCATGATTCCCACCACGTTCCCCATGGTCTCCCCTGGGGGCACGGTGATGACGTTGCGAATGCGTTTCGAGGACAGCAGGTCTTTCACCCGGCTCTCCCCGAGATCGCCTTCGAGAAACCGGTTCTGGCGCATCCAGTCGTCGTTGAAGAACTTCGAGAGATACCGCGAGCCCGAATCGGGAAGGAGGACCACGACCACTTTGCCCGCGGGAAGGCCCCGCGCATAGCGGATCGCGGCCGCCGCCGCGGTGCCGCAGGAGCCCCCGACGAAGATACCCTCTTCACGGCCGAGCCTTCTCGCGGTGACGAAGGACTCCTTGTCGCCGACCTGGATGACTTCGTCGACGACGTCGAAATGCATCGTGGACGGAAGGAAGTCTTCCCCCACGCCTTCGACCTTGTAGGTGTGCGCGGGTCCGAGGTTTCCGGTCTGGAAGTACTCGTAGTACAGGGAGCCCACGGGATCGGCGCCGATCACCTTGATGCTCGGGTTCTTCTCCTTGAGGTACTTCCCCGTTCCCGAAATGGTCCCGCCGGTGCCCATGCCGATGACCAGAGCGTCGATGCGGCCGCCCGTCTGCTCCCAGATCTCCGGCCCCGTGGTCTCGTAGTGCGCCTGCGGGTTGATCTGGTTGTGGTACTGATTGGCGTAGATGGAGTTCGGAGTCTCCTCGGCGATCTTGCGGGAGACGCTGTAGTAGCTCCGAGGATCCTCGGGCTCGACGGCGGTCGGCGTGACCACGACTTTCGCGCCCAGGGCCTGGAGAGCCCGGATCTTCTCGTCGCTCATCTTGTCGGGCATCACGAAGATGCATTTATAGCCCTTCACCGCCGCCACCACCGCGAGGCCCATCCCGGTGTTGCCGGAGGTCGCCTCCACGATCGTGCCGCCGGGCTTCAGCAGGCCCTTCCGCTCGGCGTCCTCGATGATAGCGATGGCGATCCGGTCCTTCACCGAGCCGCCGGGATTGAAGAACTCGACCTTCGCCAGGACCGTGCTCTTGATGCCCCGGGTCAGCTTGTTGAGCTTGACCAGAGGCGTGTTTCCGATGGTCTCGAGGATGCTCTCCGCGATTCCGGGAAGGGGTCTTGCCGAGACTTTCGTAGTAGCCATCGATCGATCTTACATCCGGCCTTTCGGCGCGCGCAAAACCTCGCCCGCGAGGGTCGAAGTGGGCTTCCCGTCGCGGACCGCCGGCTTGCCGTTCACCAGGACATGGACGACCCCTTCGGAAAGCTGGTGGGGATCGGCGTAGGTGGCGCGCTCGGCGATTCTGCCGAAGTCGAATACCACGACGTCGGCGACCGCACCCTCCCGGAGGATCCCCCGGCCTTCGAGCCCGAAGACCGTCGCCGGAAGGCTGGTCATCGATCGGATGGCGTGTGCGAGCCCGACGACTTCGCGATCCCGGACGTATCGGCCGATCTTTCGCGGAAACGTCCCGTAGTATCGAGGATGGGGCTTTCCCTCTCCCGGCGCCACGAGACCGCCGTCGGAGCAGGTCATCACGTAGTCCTTCCGCATGATGTGACCGATGTCCTCTTCCGACATGTTGAACGAGACCAGGCCCGCGCCCCCTCGGTCGAGAAGCGCGAGAGAGAGATCCACGGGAGCCAGGTTGCGCTCCGCGGCGAGCTCCGCGAGATTCCGTCCTTCGAGCGCGGGATCGGCATCATGGTTCGAGATCTGAAAGAGTGCCGCCCCTCCTCGTCGCGCGAGGTTCTTCAGCATGTCGTCACGGAGCCGCGCCCGTTCTCTCGGATCTTTCAGGCGGTTCTCCAGAGGCGAGGGCTGCCCTTCCATCGTCTCCCCGGCGAGGGCCCAGCGCGGGACGAGAGCCCCGACGATGCTCGTCCCCGAGGCCTCGTAAGGATACTGATCCGCCCACACCTGGACTCCCCGGGCGCGCGCCCTCTCGATTCTCTGGGTGGCCGCTGCCGAGAGTCCCCAGCTATCCGGCCCCAGCGCCTTGAAGTGGGTGACGATCCCCGGAATATCGCCTTCCTCCGAGATCCGCACGACTTCCTCGACCGCCGCCAGCAGCCCCACGGTGTAATCGCTCTCGTCGCGGATGTGGCTCGTGTAGACCCCGAAGGGACGCACTTCCTTCGCGAGCGCCACCACTTCCTCCGTCGCCGCGTAGCTCCCGGGCGCGTAGTAGAGCCCGCTCGAGAGCCCGAACGCCCCCGCCGCCATTCCCTCCCGCACCAGGGACTTCATCCGCTCGAGCTCTTCCTCCGTTGGAGGACGATCCTCCATACCCATGACCTCGCGGCGCACGGTGCCGTGCCCCACCATCAGCGCCGCGTTCACGCCGATACCGTGAGCCTCGTACCGCGCCCGCTGCCCGGAGAGCGGCCATGGCCCGCCGCCGTCGGGATTGAGCACCGCGGTCGTCACGCCTTGAAGGAGGATGGGGACGGCTTCCTTGAGGTCTTCCCGATCGAGCCCTTCGTCCGCGTGCGAATGCACGTCGATGAAGCCCGGGGCGACGTAGAGCTCTCCCGCCTCGATGACGACCCCCGCCTCGGCGCCCTGCAAGCGGCCCATGGCGACGATGCGCCCGTCGCGGACTCCGATGTCCGCCCGATACCAGGGATTCCCCGTGCCGTCGAGAACGCGCCCTCCGCGGATGAGAACGTCGAAGCGCTCCTGCGCGGCGGACGAGGCGGAAGTCGACAGAACCAGCAGAAGAGCCAGTCGATTCATGTGAAGTCCTTTCGGGGGAAGAGCCTATCATCGAAGACCCGGCGCCCCGGCGTGAATATGTCCCTTTCGTCGTGTAGGATGGAGAAGTTGGAGCGGCCGGGAGTTTTGATTGTCGCTGATCAGTTCCCGCCGACCTCGGCCACGGCAGGTGTTTCCGATAGAAGGTTTCACACCAAGAACGCCTCCTAAGCTCGTTTCCAGAGCCGAGCTCACACAGATCCTTACGGAACGGATGAACGAGCTCCCGAATGGCAGGAACAGCACGCTCGGCGGCGTCCTTAGGCGGAGGATGGATGCAACTGGATGCCGGGAATTGTGCCGAACGGGTGCCAAGCTGCGCTGCGAAATGTCGTCGCGAAGGCGCGACTCGAGTTCAACCTCGAGAGCGAGTAGAGGCGACTTCGATCTTTATCGAACCTACGCTTGACACCAGGGCGCGGAGCTTGAAAGCGACAGCCCACTTGACTTGAACGGGCTGCTCCAGGTCGCGAGGCATTGCCGGAGAGTCCGAGGCTAGAGCCAGCGCAACGAACTCGGGTCTCGCGGCGATCCGCAGTAGCCACTTCCTCCCGGCGTGGCTTGGGCTCTCGTATTCGCGAAATTCGATCTCGGTCGGACCGAACGGGCCCACAGTGTGCCCCAGAGGTTCTTCAAACCGAAAGTGGACTCACCCTTTCATGTACCAAGCGCTGAGCCACACCGGGCTCATGGATCGATCTCTCAGACGAGGAAACGATAGGGCGGGACCGACCCCAACCTGGCAACCGGCCCCGCCCTATCCTCCCCGTCATCCTCTCCCACTTATAAAAAGACGAGATCCAAGGCGCGAGCCTCCGCGTGCGCAGGCTTTGGTCATGCTGGCGAGAACGCGAATTCCTCATACAGAAGGACTTAAGTACATAGGATTCTTTCTTATGATAAATTGGGAAAAAGCCCCAATGGAGGACCTCTGCATGATGAAGCCGCCGTGCGACTGTGCGTGGGACGACTTTCGCGCGGAGATCGCCTCTGCTGAAAGAACCAACGATTGGGAACGGGTTTCATTCTGGCTCATGGAGAAACTGCAAAATCGGCTCCGACATCGCCTTATCGGCTGATGCACTGGCCGCGTGGAAGGAGATCCGGAAATCCGTGCGACGAGGCGCCACGGAGGAACAGCGATTCTTGGCCCTCGTTCAGATCGAGCTCGCCCCTTACTCGGCTATGCTGCCGCACGACCAGGTCACGCGGGTGGAAACGGAGTTGACTGAGCTCCTTCCTAATCCGCTAGCTTCGCAGTGTCTCGGCTTTATGGGACAGCGCTATAAAAGGGAACAGCAACGACAGTGAGCCCGATTAATACCCACGCAGCCCCAACCCTGCCAGCATTTACAGCACGAGTAGAAATTTCCGCTGCAGCAAACCGAGCATTCGCTTGGCGGGCCCGGACAACCGCCAATCGAGCAAGCAGTTGTACCTGGGCCACCCGCGTCACACTCGCCACAAGGGGGGCATCCCTGAAGACCAGCTAGGCTCGGCGAGGCACTAGTTCCAGCACAGGAGCCGCCGTCGCCAAAGAAAAATTGCAGGCTCGTCGAGGCACTGCTTCCCTCACAGGAACCGCTGTCGTCGAAACCAAACTGCACGGATGCACCTTGAAGGGATGCACTCTTGTCCTCTTGCCCACGGCCGGAGAGGCCGCCTCCAAGGAGGCCGCCTCCAAGGAGGCCGCCTCCAAGGAGGTCGCCACCAAGGAGGTCGCCACCAAGGAGGTCGCCACCAAACATCTCCGGCCAACCCGCGTTGATGTTGTCAACCGTGAGGGACGGCATTTCTGGTCCCGGGCCGGATTCGCCGGGTACTCTAACGATCTCTACGCCGCGTTCCTCGGTGAAGTATTCAAAGCCTGACGGAATGTCTCGGTCTGGCGGAATGGAATCTATGAGAACGAAATGTGCAGCGAACTTCGAGGCATTTGAGGAGACGAAAAGACTTCCGTGGCGAGACTCGATCACCGCATCAGGTAGGCGCCGAGACCACGCATCAGTCAAACGGTGCTCCGCAGTGAACAAGAAAAAGTAGTCCGCATGGCTGTCTTTTTTGTTAGCACTATCAACCGCGATAAGCACGCGCCCCAGTGCGTCTATGCCGATGAGGGCCTCCCCGCGAACAAACTCGACCGAGTTCTCATGGACGTCCTGTGTTTTTGCAGCGAGTGTTCCAGAATGTGGGACGACAGAAGTGGCATTTAGAACTCCGCGGTCATTGAAGAGTGCTGTAACCGAGATGGCGACAGCAATGAAGGCAAGAACGACAACGCTAAGTGTGCGCATTGTTCCTCTCCCAAGGGAAGGCGAACCAGCGATATCGGATCTTCTATATCACTTATGCGCGGATTGTCAACTAGCAAAGTAGCGCACCGCTTATTCCTCTGTTGTCAGTACGTAAACCGACTGAGACACCGCGAACCCCAAGCTGCTAGGAGTCCGGCCTCAAGGCTGATGCTGTCACCCGGGCTGAGCTCGAAGCGTAGCCCATCGGCTCCAGAGAATCTCCAGTAGACGAAACCGGCCCAACATCTGTAAACCCTCCCTGCCCCCTGGGAGAAAAGGAGAGATAGATGCCTCGCTACGTTCTGGCCACAACCGCCGCTGCTTTGCTACTCGCGACGACGGCAGCAGCACAGAAGCCAACGCACGGGAAGATCGCGGTGTTCGTGATGTCGGCAACCGACAGCAACGGGTTCGTCAACCCAGCGCTGGCGGATTCGGCGAACGATCTCCTCGGCAAATTGACGACCTTGCCGCAGCACAACCCGTGGCGGGCGCTGCCGGGAATGCTGCGTCACGCATACACGCTCGGGAAGGCGTACCGGGCCGCCTATCCGCCGGCGGAACCAAGTGCGGATCTCGAGCGCGTTCTCGCGGTCTTTCCATTTCCCGACCAGAGGAACCTTCCCCCTGAGCTGAGCAGCGCCCTCGAAGCTGCGTCGGCCCGTCAATGAGTAGGCGATGCCCTGGAGCACCCGGGAAAGAATCCCGTTGCCGTGCGGCTGAGCCAGCTGGTATGTTTGGCGTAGTTCATCCATCCGGGAACGTGACCCCGGCGCCGTAGCCCGAGGTCGAGAGCGAGAAAGAGAGCCGTCGTGGCAGCGCGCGCTGCCCGGCGGCATTCGTGTTTCTGGGCAGATCTTTATCGGAGGAGACCTATGGGCCGGGAAGCGTCACCAGACCACATTTCGAAGAGAACGGTCGTCTATGCAATGCCGGGCGTCGATGCGGTCGAAAGGCGTAGTGACGTCGTGTACGGAACGCGCGATGGCGATCCTCTCACAATGGACGTCTACTACCCTCCGGATTTCGCGGAGGGAGCGCGTCTTCCCGCCGTGGTGATCGTCGCGGGGTTTCCGGATCCCGGGTTCCAGAAAATCGTCGGGTGCAAGTTCAAAGAGCTGGGATCGTCCGTCTCCTGGGCGCGCCTGATGTCGGCCTCGGGCCTGATCGCAATCACCTACTCGAACCGGAATCCCGCGGACGATATTCGAACGCTCCTTCGCCACGTGCGCTCGAACGGAGCGTCGCTGGGCGTCGACGAAGGTCGGATCGGACTCTGGGCGAGCTCGGGAAACGTTCCCCTGGCGTTGTCGCTTCTGATGCAGGACGCCGAAACGCCTCCGACCTGCGCCGTCCTCTGCTACGGGTACACGCTCGACCTCGAGAATTCCACCGGGGTCGCCGACGCAGCCAGGACGTTCGGATTCGCCAATCCGTGCGCCGGAAGGCAACTCGAGCATCTCAGGCGCGACATTCCCCTGTTCCTCGCGAGAGCCGGCAGTGACCAGATGCCCCGGCTGAACGAGACTCTCGACCGGTTCGTCGTCGGGGCGCTCGAACGCGATCTACCGTTGACCCTGGTGAATCTCGTCTCGGCGCCGCATGCGTTCGATCTCTATCACGACACTGCGGCGTCTCGCGAGACCATCCGCCAGATTCTGGCGTTCCTGCAATTCCACCTCGACCAGGGCCCGAGATAAGACGTCCTGGCGTCCTCGATGTCGCTCACGATCTTTCGCGCGCGAGCTTCGATGTTCCTCGGGAGCTTGGGGAGGTGACTCACGGCCTGGATGCGAACGTCCCGCGAGCAGTCGAAGACGGACTTCGCATACCGCTTCCGAACGTTCCGGCCCGGGGAACGTCGAATCGACTCGGAGTCCCCCCCGAGTCGATAAGGGAATACGAGAAAAACTTCGGACCGGGTCGGTTGAATTGCCGCTCGGCGCAAGACGAGGCGTGGCCTATCGCGGCCGCGCCAGTCCAGCCGCGAAGGTTGAGCGCCTTTCGGCTATACTGACAACCAGCAGGCCCAATGCGGATTGTCGTCATCATTCCCGCGCTCGACGAAGAGCGCTCTCTCCCCAAGGTTCTCGCCGAAATACCACGATCTCTCGCAAGCGAGGTCGTGGTCGTCGACAACGGAAGCCGTGACCGAACGGCCGAGGTCGCGAAGGCCCAAGGCGCCACCGTGCTCTTCGAGCCCCGCGCGGGCTACGGGCAGGCCTGCCTCACGGGAATCGCCTACCTCGCGAAAGAGCCTCCCGACGTCGTGGTCTTCGTGGACGGAGACTACAGCGACCGCGCCGGCGAAATGACGAAGCTCGTGCAGCCCATCCTGGAGGGCCGGGTCGACTTCGTGGTCGGCTCGCGGGTTCTGGGCCAGCGAGAGCGGGGCGCCCTCGCCCCTCACGCCCGATGGGGGAACTGGCTCGCCACTCTCATGCTTCACCTTCTCTACGGCTACCGGTTCACCGATCTCGGCCCTTTCCGCGCCATCCGCTACGAGACGCTTCTCGCCCTCGACATGCGGGACCGCGACTACGGCTGGACAGCGGAGATGCAGGCGAAGGCGGCCCGCTCCGGCGTACGGTGCGCCGAAGTCCCCGTCAGCTACCATCGGCGAATCGGAAAATCCAAGATCACGGGCACGGTGAAGGGAACGGTGATGGCAGGCTACAAGATCCTCACGACCATTCTTCGGGTGCGCCTCGAGGGCGTTCACGCGCCGAGATCCGCGAGTTCGCCGCGTACGACGAGTTCGACGAGTTCGACGAGTTCGACGAGTTCGACGAGTTCGACGAGTTCGACGAGTTC
>DAISKN010000208.1:0-10054 GCA_036820975.1 Acidobacteriota bacterium
TCCACCGGCGAGCATGCGCATGTTCGGCGGCGTCGGCGAAAATGACTTCACCCTCCGGAACACTTTCGACCTCGCCGCTCCACGCAAGGTAGCTCTCGGTGCCCCGGGCGTGGCGCACCTCGAGGTACTGATCCACTTGCGCGAGATCGAAGACTGCGACCGGGAGAGCGAACGCGAGGGACAGGGCGTTGCAGAGGTCGATGACCGGGTGGATGCGCGGGAGCTCTCCCTCGCGCTTGAAGCGCCGGAGGAGCGCCTCGGCGGCCGAGCGATACTGCGTCGGCTTCAAGCCCATCTGTGAGTACGCCCGGCGCCACGCCGCGATCTCGGGCATCTCGCCCTCTGGTCCTTTCCCGAGGCGCTCCCGCGCGCGTCGAAGCCAGGGCTCGAGCCGATTCTCCAGATCGGCGATGGGCTCGATCCGCTCGAGTACCAGGCCCGCAGGTTTGAGCTGGGGAAACTCCCGCCAGAGTATCGGGGAGTGACAGAAGTGCATTTGCGTCGTCAACGTATCACGGGAATCGTGGGAGACGACCTATCGGTCGGGTGATTGCATGCAGGCGGTCGACAGGACCGGCGCCGTCGAGACATGCTCGCGGACTTGGAGTGATCGACGAGCGCGCCCCAACACTGCGTTTGACTCAGCGCCCGTTCCCGACGCCCCTCACTTCGATCGCCGCGTCGAGCGGATTCTGCCCTGGCGTTTCGGTCGGCTCGCCGACTTCGGTCGGGATTTGCTCCGGCGCCGTGATGTACGCGCCGAGCGCCGCTCGCGCTTCGGCTTCACTCGCTCGGGAAGCTCGGCACGTCCCGTTTCGCGGTTCCACCGCTCATACGCCTCGGGCGTGATCTTGCCCGTCACCAGGAGCTCCGCGAACTTCCTCCTCTGGGCTTTGCTCTTGAAAGCCATTAATGGCTGCTCGGCCCCCCATCAGGATGGATTTCTACTCGAGAGTCACCGCTGCCAGGCTCGTTGGCTGTCGAGCCTCGATGTCTCCGGGGCATTGCCACACGCCAGGAGATGAGCAGGGCGCCGAGGCCGGTGGCGAGGAGCAGCCAGGAGGTGGGTTCAGGGACGACGGCCTGGGTCTCGAGGCTCACGTTGTCCACCCCGAGCTGGAACGTGAAGACGTTGTCGGTTTCGGCGAAGCGCAGTCGCAGAGTCTGGCCCGCATTCGCGTTGACGAGCGCCGTGAGGTCGGCGCTGTAGGACGCGTAGCCGGAGATCAAGGGGTCGCCGGGGTTGGTCTGGAACAGCGACAGGAGTACGTCCGAAGCCATCACACTGAACGGGTCCGTTCCCGCGAGCATGATATCCACGCGGGCCTGCTGATTCAGCGCGGGAGTGCTGAAGTCCAGGGAGGGGGGGGAGGGAGTGAAGAATTCGTCCGCCCGGTTGCCGATGAACAAATCGAAGCTGAGCACGGCCGTGCCCGGGGATGCAGGGACGTTGAAGTCCTGATAGAGCACGTGACTCCCCGGACCTTGAGCATCGCTCATGGCGGCGAAGGAGCCGCCCGGCGGGGCCGGGACAGGATCACTGTTGATCGGACTCGCCGTGCCGGACTGAAGGAAGAAGGTGCCGTCGCTTCCAATGGCATCCGCGACAGTCCAGCCGGTGAACCCGGACTCGAACCCGCCATTCACGATCAATGGCACGGCGCGAGCCGGTGCGGCCGCGACTAGCGCCAGAACGACGGTGGCCGTGCACGACAGCATGCGGATCTGAGCTGTGGTTCTCATTTACGTGTTCTCCTTATCGATGTCGTCGCACGAGCTGCCCGGGCCGGCTCACGGCCGGCGGCTGATCTTGTAGATCGCTCCGTCCGTGAGGGAGACGACGTAGAGATTGCCATCCGGTCCTTGCTGGATGTCGGGGGTGGTACCGAAACCGTTGCCGATGATGAGGGTCTCGCTCTCCGTGCCCTCGAACTTCTGAGCGCGGAACAGGTTGTCTGCGACCCGGTCGGCCAGCCGCGGATCGGCGCTCCCGTCGACGTTCAGACGGTCGCCGGTGAGATGGAAACGGTAGAGGCTCCCGCCGGTGCCGCCGACCTGCTGGAAGCTACGGGCCGAGCCGATCCAGAGTGTCCCGTCGTATTCCGGCCCCAGGGCGTCGCCGTTGACGAAGGTCGTCCCGGCGGGGCCGATCTCGTACTTCCAGCTGAATTCCGGATCGCTGTATGCGGCGCCCGGCAGCATCAACATCCGGGCCAGTGCCAGGGTCGGGGTATAGGCGATGCGGGTGGGCGGGTAACGGACCTGTTGGAGGCTGCTTCCGAATTGCGTGGTCTCTATGCTCTTGAACTGCGCCATCCGGCTGAGCGGACCCGCGAGCTGAATCCAACCGCCGTTCATCCCGGGCTCGACCCGGTTGATCTCGCTGAAGGCATCGTCGGCGTTCTCGGTCGCCCAGAGCTGGCCGGAGTAGGGGTCGAAAGCCATCCCGAAGCCGTTGCGGTGGCCATAGGAGAAGACCTTCTGGAGGTTGGCGCCTGCTTCGCCGCCGATCGCGGCACCCGTCGCGAAGAAGGGATTATCGCTCGGCGCCGAGCCGTCCAAGTTCAGCCGCAGAATCACCCCGGAGAGGTGGGCGTTGTCCGGTGCCGGCCCGCCGAAGTTGTCGTCCACGAAAGGAGGAGTGAGGAACGGGCCGTTCGGCAGGTTCTGCATCCAGCCGCGGCGACCGAGGTCACCCGAGAACCGGTACAGCTTCCCGTCCGGCCCGAATCGCAGCACTCCCCCGTCGTGGTTGCCGGCTTCGTTGTTGTTGGTGGTGCCGGGGTGTCCGGGAACTGGAACGTTGTCGGTCTGTCGGGCGCGCAGCTGAATGACGTTTTGCGCGAACGTGAGCGTGCTGCCGTTCCACGAAAAGCGATCGACCCGGTTGCCGAGCAGCGGCACTTCGCTGACGACGTTCGAGTCCGCGCCAGTACTGCTCTCGGTCCACGAAATGAACGCGTTCTCGGAAGAGCCCGGCTGAAACTCCATGCTGAGAAGCCCGCGCTCGGAGGCCGAATTGACCGCGAGGTCGAGCACCGGCGCTGCCTGGATCGTCCCGTTGATCACCCGCTTGATCTGGCCCGACGCCTTCTCGAGCACCAGGAAGTCGTTGGCGCTGCCGAGGAAGACGATCCCGATCGGCTGACTGAGACCGGTCGCGATCGGCGTGACCTCGAGGCTCGGGTCGTTGACCGTGGCCGGGATCGAGTCTGCCCGCGCTACGCCGAGACGAGCCACCACCATGGCGAGCGCGCCGAAGGCCATCGCGCCGGCAACCGCACGTCTCTGACCGATTCTCGATTTCGCGCCGGGGCGTTGGGCCCGGCACTCACATTCCAACGATGGTCGGCACCAATGAAGCTTCATGGATCACCTCTTGGGGAACAGGTGTCGTTCGTGTCGTCCGCATCAATCCGGGACTCCGACACTTCCATGGCGCTCAAAGGGGCGTTCCCGGAATCCCGAGAAGCAACGGTTCGCGATCCAAGGTGAGGATCCCCGGTCTAACCGGATCGCTCTTTCATCCTCTCAAACCTGCAAATCGCGTTCCCGTGGAGCACTGCGATTTATCCCACTCTTGCAGAGTAGTTTGCAGCCGATCTACCAGTTCGTGGACATCCGCACTCGTAAAAGAATCTGACACTATCCCGGTTCAGACCACGAAAATCGCACGCGTATCCTGCGATAAATCTATAGGATAGGAGCGAGGAGGCAGAAGTGTCGGCGGAGTTTACAGCCCGCCAGAGCGCAAATACGCTAAATACCTTAAGGTGCTGGGGTAAGAGGATTGATCGGAGCCACGCGACCTCTACGAGGATCCACGGCGACGGCGGATTCAAAGCTTGCACCGATTCTCGCGCCCAGACTCTCCCAGTTGGAACAATCACTGTTCCTCAGCACCATCCACTTCCACGTTCCACGGCATCTGATAGGTAGGCGTTCACGCCTGAGGAGCCCCCGGCTTTTCGAAGGGCGCGCTCCCCAGTCCCCTCGACGTCGACCCAGGACGCCTCAGGCGCGGACGCCCACGACCTCGAGATACTCCGCGTCGACGAGGGTGCGGGCGGGTTCGCCGGCCTGGTTGTGCGAGGCCCACAGATCCACGAGGTCCGCGCGAAGCGCCGCCCGATCGGCTTCCCCGAGCGTGGAGAACGCGCGCGTCGTCGGCCCGTAATTCTCGCGGAAGAACTCCACCACCTCGGCCGGCGCGAAGGGATAGTCGAACCGGTAGCTGACACGGGTCAACCGCAGGTCCGTAACACCCGAGCCGAACCGATCGCGCACGACGCTTTCGTCTCCCCAGAGAACCGGCGCGGGCATCCCCGGAGGCGCGATGAACCGCGCGAAGGTCTTGAACATGTTGCCGATGAACCCATCCTTGGTCCAGTTGCCCATGGCAATCGTCCCACCCGGACGGCACACGCGCAGCAATTCGGCCGCTACCCGCTCGGGGCGCGGAGCGAACATCGCGCCGTAGATGCTCGCGACCACGTCGAAGCTGGCGTCCGCGTAGGGCAGCGCCTCCGCGTCCCCCTCGTCGAAGCGTGCGTCGAGTCCTTCGGAGGCCGCGCGGCCTCGCGCTGCCTGGATGGAGTTGGTGGCGATGTCGACCCCAGTGACCCTGGCGCCCCGACGGGCGGCGATGAGGCCGAGCTGACCCGAGCCGCAGGCCACGTCGAGAAGCGAGACTCCGGCTTCGACGCCCAACCGATCCAGGAACTCGATCGCGCTCGACTCCATGAGTCGGGAGAAGCGGTCGTAGTTGCCGTCCATCCAGGTTGTCTTTAGACGGGTCTTGAGGGCCTCGATGTCCGTGGTTGTGGTCATGGTCTTTTCTCCTGCCTTTCGTTTCGTCGTTGCCTCAGGGCGGCGTACAGCACCGACTATGAGATACGCAGAACATAGCCGCTCACCGCCACCAGCCACCGAGTGACCGTGCTCCCTCGCCCGGAACGTCGCCGGACATTTGCCATCGCTTCAGAAGTCCGCCCAATTCGGACACGGAAGTCGGCGGCAGTCGCGGGGTCAGAGCAACGTCGAGGCGTCGAGACGCTTCGCCCAGTGACTCTTCCTGTCTTTCAGGAGATCGGACAGGGCTATCGGAGGGACGTCCGGGTCGAACGTCTCGAGAACCTCGAAGAGGAAGGTCGCCTCGCCATAGGAGTTCCACTCGGCCTGGAGCGCTCGGTCTCGATGGCTCCCGCTCCGGAGCATGAACCAGATGCGATTGCGCGCCGCGTCGAGATTGGGGGACGCGCCGACCCAGAGTCGACCGGTCGAAAGAGAGCGCACCGCGAACGCGCCGCGGGTGGGCGCTCGAGACTTGTACTCCCGGAGCGCCTGCTTTCGCGAACGGGGCATGGTCAGTTCCCGGGCGCCTCGAACGCGCCGGCGGCCAGCATGCGGGCATGATTCCGGATATCCACGGGCCACTCCCTGGTGTTGCTTTCGAAACGATCGCGGTCCGAGGCGAAGATCGCGCGGGTGGCTTCCTCGAACCCCGCTCGATCGCCGGCCATCGCGTAAATGAACCTGTAAGTGGTCTCCTGGGAGCGGCGTTTGCGGTCCGCGCCCACGTTCGTCCGCCTCGCGTCGTCTACCAGCCGGCGGAGCGCCACCGACGCCCCGCCGCGCTGACTGTTCAGCCAATCCCAGTGGCGCGGAAGAAGCGTCACCTCGCGCGCGACGACCCCGAGCCTGGGCCGTCCGGGTCCCCGGCGTCGTTCGGTCCGGGATGGCGCGGAATCGGGCGTGTTGCCCGTGAGCCGCCTCACTACGTCGGCCGGGGTCCCGCGAAGGTCCACCTCGATGAGCTCGCTGGTCTCGTCGTCGAAGATGAGGATGGACGACGACGGATTCCGGTCGGCGGCCGCTTTCACGAACCGAGCCACCCGCGCCAGCTCGCCCGACGCGATGCGCCGGTGACCCTGGAAAGCGGTACAGCGGACCCGGGCTCGTTTGCTGGGGGAGGCTTCAACCACCCGCTAATTATACCCGGATAAAATTAGAAATTCAACCCGTTGACGACAGGCCGGGGATGTCGAAGGATCCGCGGATGAGAATGTTGCTGCTCGGTCTTTCCCTTCTCGGATCACCGATCCCGCCGCAGTCGTTGGAGGCCTCGCTCGTTCTTCGAGACGTCACCGTCATCGACGTGGCCGGGGGGCTCGCGCTTCCGGGCATGACGGTCGTTGTCGAGGGAGATCATATCGCGCGGGTCGGGAAGAGCGACACGGTCAGCCCTCCGGCCGGGGCACGAGTGGTGGACGCCGCCGGCAAGTTTCTCATCCCCGGGCTATGGGACATGCACGTCCATACGATCTTCGGAGACTGGTTCCCCGGCGGGCGGGAGATCGCGCTTCCGCTCTTCATCGCCAACGGAGTCACGGGAATCCGCGACATGGGGGGCGATCTCGACGTGCTCCTGAAGTGGCGGAAGGAGATCGCGCAGGGGGCCATCGCCGGTCCGCGGCTCGTCGTTTCCGGGGAGATGCTCGACGGTCCCGAGCCGCGCTTCCCGAGCTCCATCGCCGTCTCGAGTCCCGAGGAAGGTCGAAGCGCCGTGCGCGACTTGAAGCGCCGCGGCGCCGACTTCATCAAGCTCCAGTCGCTGATTCCGCGGGAATCGGTGCTCGCGATTGCCGACGAAGCCGGGACGCTCGGCATTCCCGTCGCGGGCCACGTCCCCGACGCGATTCGGGCCGCGGAGGCTTCCGACGCCGGGCAGAAGAGCTTCGAGCATCTCATCGGCATCTTCGAAGGCAGCTCGCCTCTCGAGGACGAGTTCCTCGCGGGGGGCAAAGGACCCGGCCGTTTCCTCCAGAGCTTCGACGCTCACCGGGCGGCGACGCTCTTCGCTCTTCTCGCGAAAAACGAGACCTGGCAATGTCCGACGCTCGTATGGGAGCGGGGGGGGAGCTTGTTGGAGGAACGAGACCTCGGCAACCATCCGCTGGCCAAGTACGCGCCGGCGTCCTGGAAAACCGGGACCTGGAAGAAGTTCAGGGACCAGATCGTCAACGAGTTCAACGTGGACGATCTGGCCACGAGGAGGAGATTCGTCTCGAAGGAGCTCGAGCTCGTCGGCGAAATGCACCGCGCCGGAGTTCCGTTTCTCGCAGGCACCGACACCGCGGCCGGAGTCTACATATTTCCCGGTTTCAGCCTGCACGAGGAGCTCGAGCTCTTCGTCGCTGCTGGCTTCACGCCGGCGGAAGCGCTTCGGACGGCGACCAGAGACCCCGCGCGGTTTCTCGGCATGGGAGACCGCCTCGGAGCCGTCGCCACAGGGAAACTCGCGGACCTCGTGCTCCTCGACCGGAATCCGCTCGAGGACATCCGAAACACGCGAGCAATCTTCGCGGTCGTCGCCAACGGGCGTTTTTTCGCCCGCGAAGGCCTCGATCGCCTGCTCCTCCAGGTGGAGCAGGCGGCATCCGAGTGAAACGCCTTAGAGAGCCTTCTCGCTCGCCTGACGTTTGACGTCCTCGATCGTATCGACGACGAGAAGCAGGAAATTGTCGACGGAACAGTCGAAGCTCTCCCGGAACGCGCAGTGCCCTTGTTCGTCCTGGCTGCAATTGGGGCAAACCTGAGAGCGGATGCCCTCGACGTAGGGGCTCAGATCGAAGCTATGCACGCTTTCCACGGCCTGTACTATCTCCGGAAGGTGCGCTTCGATGGCGCAGACCCTTCCTTTGGGGAGCGCACAGGTGCCATCGTCGTTTCGATCGAAACAAATCCCGCATACCCTTTCCTTGAGGGCTTCACGAAACACGTCGATTCGGTCCATCACTCACCTCCTCCGCACCAACTTCAGTGCAAGGACCGCGCCAGTCTCATCTAGCCTTTGTTTCATTGAACTTGCGCGGAATGCTCGACTCGGGGCAGCGTGTTTTGGCGCATGGGTCCCGGGATACACGCGATAGACTAAGTCCCGGTGACGACGCGTCTCGTTGGCCCCGTCCGCTAGGAAGAAGCTCGACCCTTGCCAAAACGTCCCCTCCTCCGCATCCTCGGACTGACCTTCGGTCTCGCGGTGATCCTCGGCGGAACCATCGGGGTCGGGATCCTGCGAACGCCGGGCACGGTCGCGGCCGAGCTCGGAAGCCGCACGCTGATACTCACCGTCTGGACGCTCGGCGGACTCTATACGCTCATCGGCGCGATCTGCTTCGCCGAGCTCGGGACTTCGCTTCCTCAGACCGGAGGCTACTACGTCTATTCCCGGCGCGCTTTCGGAGATCGCTTCGGGTTTCTCACCGGATGGACCGACTGGGTGACCTATTGCGCCGTTCTCGGGTACATCTCGATCGCGACCGGCGAGTTCTCGCTCGCGCTGGTTCCGGAGCTGTCGGCTCTCGGTATCACACCGATCGCTCTCGCCGCGCTTCTCGCCTTCGTCCTCCTGCAGTGGATGGGTCTCAAGGTGTCGAGCCGCGCCCAGGAGATCACGAGCCTCGTCAAGTTCGTCGCGTTTCTCGCGCTGGTCGCGGCCTGCCTCCGCCACTCCGGCGCGACCGTGTCGGGGGAGGTCGCCCGCCCGGGCAGCCTGTTCTTCGCGGTCGTCATCGCGCTTCAGTCCGTGACCATCACCTATGGCGGCTGGCAGAGCGCCCTCTATTTCGCCGAGGAGGATCGCGACCCGGCGAAGAACCTTCCGCGGTCGATGATCGGCGGAGTCGCGATCGTGGTGGTCGTCTATCTTCTGGTCAACCTCGCCCTCCTGCATGTCCTCCCGCTCCCGGCGCTCGCGAGCTCGAAGCTCCCGGCGGCCGACGCGGCCGACGTCGTCTTCGGCGCCTCCGGACAGCGCTTCGTGACCCTGCTTTCCCTGATCTCGCTCTTTCCCCTTCTGAACGCCATCCTCATGGTGGGAACCCGGATCCTCTACGCGCTGAGCCGCGACATCCCTCGATGGTCGCGCGCTTCCGAGGTGAGCGAAGGCGGAACCCCAATCGTCGCGATGCTCGTGACCGCCGCCGGCGCCATGCTCCTCGCGGCGAGCGGCACCTTCGAGAAGCTCGTCGCCATCGCGTCGTTCTTTCTCGCCACGAACTATTTCGTCTGCTGCATCGCTCTCCTCGTCTTGAGGCGGCGGGAGCCGGACCTGCCGCGGCCGTTCCGGGCCTGGGGTTATCCCGCGTCCGCGATCCTCGTCGCCGCGGGAGCCGGCATCTTCCTCATCGGGGCGATCGCCGGCGACACTCGAAACAGCCTCTACGCGGTCGGCCTCGCGGCCGTAGGCCTTCCTCTGCGGGCCTGGTTCATGCGACGCTAGCTGGCAAATTCAAAATTGGATTTTGAATTCGACTAATTTGCCGGACAGCGTGATACGGGTCATCGTGCTGACGCGAACCGAGCTCGTCAGTCCTGGATGCGGACGCAGTCTCCGGTGTAGGGGAGGCGCGCTCCGCCGTCGACCATCTGAAAATCGCTCACCTGGATCGCCTGGAGATCGCGCGAGCCGAGGAGTCCCGTCCACCTGGCGGTGGTGTAGCGATCGCTCTGGGCAGTTAGCGCGACGTTGCCCCCATCGGCGAGGAACATCCCATAGCGCTGGAGCGCCCGGGCGACCACCCGGGCAGCCTCGTTCGGAAGCGTGTTCAGCGGGAAGTCGGGACGAAGGCGGAACCGCGCTCCATAGGGCGGTGCTGCGGACGGACCGCTCGCGGCGCTCGTCGAGTGGGTGGCGGGATGAACGTACAGGCCGTCGCGGATGCGGCTGTTGGGAAGAATGAAGCGAATGGCGTGCCGGATCTCGCCCCGCGCGACTTCGTCGGCGCTGAAGAGAAGCGGCGCTTTGGGATAGCCGGCGGCGTCCGCGCTGGTGCAGTTCTCGCCGCGGCCTTCGGGTCCGTAGACCCGCGACATGTCCCAGAACGCGAGGCACCCCCCGAAGAAAACGTTGCCGATCACGTTCGCCCGCCACATCTCGTAGAGGCGGTTCGTGGATCTCTGGACCACGATGAGATGGCAGTCTCCATCGGTGGTGCACTCGTAGCCGCTCTCTCCTTCGAGAGCACCTCCCGGAGGCAGGGGCACGGGAGCG
>DAISKN010000209.1:0-10019 GCA_036820975.1 Acidobacteriota bacterium
CCCTCGTCGCGCTCGCGCTCGTTTCCAGGAGCCGGGTCGAGCATCCACCGATTCCCGATCCGGCGACCGACGCGATGGAACCTCAAGTCGCGGAGAAAATCGTAGCGGCACGGAAGAGGGTTTCCGACGAACCTGCCTCCGCCGGGGCCTGGGGAGCGCAGCATCCTCTACCGGAACCTCGGTGGCCGCCGCTTCCAGGACGTCACCCGGGAGGTCGGGCTCGTCGACGACGCCTGGACCGGAGACGCGAGCCCCATGGACCTGAACGAGGACGGCTTTCCCGACCTCTACGTCCTGAACATGCAGGGCCACGATCAGTATTACGAGAACGCGGGGGGGACGCGCTTCACGAGAAAGACGCGCGCGATGTTCCCGAAGACACCCTGGGGCTCGATGGGCATCGGGGCCTTCGATTTCGACAACGACGGAGACCTGGACGTGATGGTCACCGACATGCACTCCGACATGAGCGGGGAAGTCGGGCCGGAGCTCGAGAAGAGCAAGTCCGAGATGGTCTGGGACGAGAGGTTCCTCCGAAGCGGGGGCAACGCCATTTACGGGAACGCGTTCTACCGCAACGACGGAGGAGGAAAGCTCACCGAGATGTCGGACGCTCTCGGCGTCGAGAACTACTGGCCCTGGGGACTCAGCGTCTCTGACGTGAACGCGGACGGCTTCGAGGACGTCTTCATCACCTCGGGGATGAACTTCCCTCTTCGCTACGGCGTCAACACCCTGTTGCTGAACGATCGCGGAGTGAAGTTCCGCGACAGCGAGTTCCTCCTGGGGGTCGAGCCGAGGAGGGAAGGTCGCGCCGCGGGGCCGGCCTTTCTGCTGGATGCGTCGGGGGCGAACAAGGAGCACCCCCTGGTCGAGGCCTACGATCTCACGGGAGACGTCGAGGTATGGGGCTCTCTCGCGAGCCGGTCTTCCGCGATCTTCGATCTGGACGACGACGGAGACCTCGATATCGTGACCAACGAGTTCAACGACGGTCCGATGGTCCTGGTGAGCGATTTGAGCGAGAGAAAGTCCGTCCGGTTCCTGAAGGTGAAGCGCTCTGGTCGAGCCTCGAACCGCTCCGGGATCGGCGCGCGCGTCGCCGTCAGCACCGCTTCCGGGAAGTACACCAGGGTGAACGACGGGAAATCGGGGTACCTCTCCCAGAGCGATTTGCCGCTTTACTTCGGCCTCGGCGAGGCTGGAACCGTCGAGGCGATTCGCGTGATCTGGCCTTCCGGCGCGGAGCAGAGTCTTCCCGGGCCGATCGAGACGAACCGCCTTATCGAAATTCGAGAACCCTGACGCGCGAAACGGGCTACTCGATCGGGAGGCTTTTGAGGAGGGCGCGAGCGGCCGCGTAGAACGCGCTGTCCGCTTCGACCGATTCCAGGAGCTTCCGCGCTTGCCCGGTGCGGCCCTCGCCAAGCCGCGCGAGCGCACGGTAGTACAGGGCGTCCGACTGGTCGGGGTCGATCGTCAGGCTCGCTTCGAAGGCCGCTGCCGCAGACGCGAGGTCGCGGTTCAGAACGTGGAATTTTCCCAGCGCGAGCTGCGTCGGGGCATGGTCCGGGGAGGTCGCCGCGCGGGCGGCGTAGAGGCCCTTCGCGGCATCGAACTTCAGATTCGCCTCTCCCTCGAGCGTCTGGACTCCGAGGCTCATGAGAGCGAACGCCGCTCCCATGCGGACGGTCGCCATCTCGTCGTCGAGGGCTCTCACCAGGAACGGCGTGACGCTCTCGATCCGCGACGGCTTGAGCTTTCCCAATTGCGGCATGGCGATGGCGCGGATGACGGGCTCCTTCGAGGCGAAGGCGCGCAGGAGCGCCGGCTGCACCCGGGGATCCGAAGGAAAGCCCCCCAGATAACCGACGGCGTTCGCGCGGATCAAGGGTGGCTCCGACTCGTTCGCCGCGATGGCGACGAGCCGCTCCACGACGTTGGGGTCGTCGCCCGCTTTCGCGCGGCTGAAGACGTCCGCTCGATCGAGGAGCTTCTGGCGGCGCGCCCGGCTTCCCGGGAACCAGGAATCGATCGTCGCTGCCGCCCAGGCAGGCGTCCGATCCTCGTGGCAGTTGTTGCAGGCGTTCGGGATTCCGTGGCGCTCGGTGTTCTCGGGGGCGGGGAGTCCGATGCCGTGATCGCGGATCTTCGCTTTGATGCTGACGACGCTCCGTGGCATGTGGCACTCGACGCAGGAGCTTCCGGCGCTCGCCGCCTCGTGTCGAGTGTGCCCCGGGACGTCCTTGGCGACAGCCTCGTGGCAGCGCGTGCAGATCGCGCTCGAGTCGGGCCGGATCGCGGCGTTCTTCTCGATCTCGGTGTCGTGGGGGTCGATGTGACAGTCGACGCATGTGACCCCGCCCTCGAGATAGCAGCGGCTGAGCCAGAGACCGAGGGTGTCGTTCGAGAAGCGCCGAGTCGATCCGTCGAGGTACCAGGCAGGGTCGTGGTCCTGCGGAAGCCCGTACTCGAGCTGCGGCAGGAAGAAGTCGAAGTAGTTCCCGCCGGCTTCGAAGTCGAGCGAGATCGCGTCCCGGAGCGAATGGCACTGGCCGCAGACCGCAGTGCTTCGCGCGGGGTCGAGCCGCGTCTGAACGACGATGGAGCTGCCGCCCGCTTCCGCCGGCGCTCGAGAATTCGTATAGAGCGCGACGTGTTCGGCCCCGGGGCCGTGGCAGCGCTCGCAGCTCGTTCCGAAGTCCACCCAGTCGGTGTCGTACGTTCTCGTCGAGAGGTCGAAGTTCTTCTCTTCCTGACTGACATGGCATCCGAAACAGTTCAGGTTCCACACCTGGACCGCGACCCCGGTCTCGGGCTCGGGACCGACGATCTCCATGTTGTGGAACCACTCTTTCCGGAGCACGTCCCAGGACGGAGGCAAGACCACGATGCGCCCGTCTTCGAGCTTCGTCAGGTAGTGCTGGATGCGGCGGTTTCCGAGGGTGTAGAGGACGCGGTGGCGGGCTTTCTTTCCTAGAATCCTCGACTCGGTGATGAAGTACTCGCCGTCCTTGACATCGAAGCGGTAGGCATCGTCCCGCAGGATGACTTCCTTCACCGAAAAGTCACCGCGTACTCCCTCCGGGCTCGCGGGGCGCACCATCTTGCTGTGCCGGGACGCGTCCCAGCGCGCATGGATCTCGCCGTGGCAACCGAGACAGGCTTTCGCCCCCGCATAGCCGGGTGAAGCCGCGGCCAGGATCAGGAGCACCCCGAACGATGCCACCATCACGAGAAACAGTAGCGCAAAGGCCCGAGGCATACCAGTTGGGCTAGACTCCGCTCCGATGGCTGAGCTCACCCGACGGCAGGTCCTCGGGATGGGTGCCCTTTCGCTTCTGCCGCTCCCGCGGTACGAGAAGCCGGTGGTGCGGCCCGAGTACCAAAGGACGCTTTCGAGAGCGCTCGTTTGCTACCCCGACGCCTCGAGGGACACGGATCCGTCGGCCCTTTCGCGATTCCTCGAGGTCGCGTTCCGGGAGCTGCGGGGCGTCCTACCTTCTTATACGAGGGTCGAGGTGGCCGCCCGCAGACCGCAGCCAGAGCTCCAAGGCGCGGGCGCGGGTCTCCACCTCGTGGACGATCCCGAGGTCGAGGTCGAGCTCTGGGCGCAGGACATGGGTGAGCCCGTCCTACTCGAGGGGCGTGAGCGATTCCTCGTCGCCTCGCCCATGCCCGCGGCCATGGGGCCGGCGAGCCGGATGTCGGTCGATCGCAAGCGCCTGGCGGAGCTCGTTTTCGGCAGGGAGAACGTCGTCGAGGCTCGGTTCGTCTTCGAGGGAGGCAATCTCGCGTTCGACGAGCGCCTCGTTCTCGTGGGCGGAAACGACGTCTCGAGAACGATCGCCGCCTCGGGCGAGATCCGCTCCCGGCGCCTCGTGCTCGAGGAGGTCGCCTCGACGTTCGGAGGGATCGAAGCCGTCGAGATGGGAAGCGAGCCCCCGAGCCCGCTTCTCCAGCATCTCGACCAGGCTTTCGTTCTGCTAGACGACCGGGTCGCCGTCGTCTGCCGTATCGAAGGAGGCGGGCTCGAGAAGGAGGAGCGGCAGCTTCGCTACTACGCCGGCCAGCTCCGCGATCTCGGCTACCAACTCTCCTTTCTCGACCATGGAGCGTCCGACCTGACGAGCTATCGCTCGTCGATCAACGTGGTTCCGTTCTTCGACCGGGAGGCGGGGCGGAAGAGAGTGCTGCTCCCGATTTTCCCGGGGGAGCTCAGCGGAGACGCGACGGTCGTGGATCGAAAGGCCCTCCTCGGAAAAGCGGCGCGGGCGTTCGACCTCTACCGCGATCTCGGGTACGAGCCGAGCCCGCTCCGCGACGTCACCCACCCTCTCGGAGGCAACACCCATTGCATCCTGAACGTGCTCTCTTGATGGCGCTGATCCTCTCCGGTTGCGGGGCGTCCGAGATCCCGCCCGGTGCTCTCCAGGGATCGAACCTGCTCTTCGTCACCATCGACACCCTGAGGCCCGATCGACTGGGCGCCTATGGCTCCCCCGCGGGCCTCACGCCTCACCTGGATCGCCTGGCCGACGAGGGAATCGTCTTCGAGAACGTCCTCGCGCACGTTCCCGTGACGCTCCCGTCTCACACCACGCTCTTCACCGCGAAGCTTCCGCCCCGGCACGGCGTCCACGACAACGGAACTTTCCGCGTCGGTCCGGAGCACGAGACCCTCGCTTCGCGGTTGAAGAGCCGCGGCTACGAGACCGCGGCCTTCGTGGGAGCCTTCGTTCTCGACGCCCGCTTCGGGCTCGACCGGGGATTCGATCGATACGACGACTACTACGGAGAGAAGAGAGCGTTCGAGAGCTTCACCGAGCTCGAGCGGCCGGCGGAAGCGGTTCTGCAGCCGGCGGAAGCCTGGCTCTCGGGGAGGGGAAGCGCTCCCTGGTTCGCCTGGATCCATCTCTTCGACCCGCACGCGCCCTACGACGCGCCCGAGCCCTTCGGCTCGCGCTTCGCCTCCGATCCCTACGGCGCCGAAGTCGCTTACGTCGACGCGACCCTGGGGGAATTTCTCTCGAAGCTCGACTCGCGCGGACGCCTCGAGAATACCCTCGTGGTCGTTGCCGGGGATCACGGCGAGTCGCTGGGCGAGCACGGAGAAGCGACGCACGGCACCTTCGCCTACAACGCGACGCTCTCCGTTCCCTGGATTCTCTGGGCGAAGGCGCTCGAGCCCGGGCGGTTCTCTCCCAGGGTCCGTCTGGTCGACGTGGCGCCGACGGTTCTCGATCTGCTCGGGGTCGATCCCCCGGCTCCCGTCGACGGCGCGAGCCTGCGCGCGTTCGTTCGCGAACCCGGGAAGTACGAGCCGAAGGACAGCTATTTCGAAGCCCTCAACCCCCACCTCACGAGAGACTGGGCGCCGCTTCGCGGAGTCGTGCGGGGTCCTCACAAGTTCATCGACCTGCCGCTCGCCGAGCTCTACGACCTCGCGGCGGATCCGAGGGAAGAGACGAACGTGATCTCCGGGAGAGCGGCTCTCGCCTCCGAGCTTCGCGCCGTCGTGGAGAGAGAGCTCGAGGGCGCCGCCCGTTCGAGTCCCTCCGCCGACGAGGAGACGATGAAGAGGCTGGAGAGCCTGGGCTATCTGGTCGCGCCCACCGCGCGCGAGCGCAAGACGACGTACTCGGAAGACGACGACCCGAAGCGGCTCATCGCCTTCGTCGGCATGCACGAGGAAGCGAGCGATTTTTTTCAGGAGGGCCGGACCGAGGAGGCGCTCGCGCTCCTGCGCGAGATCCTCGAGAAACAGCCGCGGTCGTCCTTCGCTTACCAGAAGCTCGCCTATGCGCTCCACCAGCTCGGAAGGACTCCTGAGGCGGTGCGGGTTCTCGAGGAGGCGGTCTCGAAGGGCGTCACCGACCTTTCGCTTCTGGCGCTTCTAGGCTCGTACCTGATGGAGGTCTCGGAGCTCCCCCGAGCGCTCGCGCTCCTCGAGGGGCTCGTGGCGGACCATCCGGACTTCGCGGAAGCCCACAACTATCTCGGCGTGGTCTATGCGAGGCTGGGGCGCGCGGAAGAAGCCGAAAGGGAATTCTCCCGCGTGCTGGAGCTCGATCCGAGCTCGGCGAGTGCCGAGAACAACCTCGGCTCTCTCTATCTCATGCGCGGTGACGGAGCGGGAGCGGTGAAGCACCTGGAACGCGCTCTCGAGCTCGACCCCGGCTCGGCCAGCGCTTCGAACGGGCTCGGCGTCGCCCGGGCTCGCGCGGGCGACCTCGACGGCGCAATCGCCGCCTGGCGGCGCGCGGTCGAGTTGAGTCCGGCACAGTTCGACGCAATGCTGAATCTGGCCCTGGCTCTTTCGGACCGTTCCCGTCAGGCGGCCATCCCGTACCTCGAGCGTTTCGTCCGGGAAGCCCCCGAGGCGCGCTACCACGAGGACCGTCAGAGGGCCCGCGCCCTTCTCCAGGAATGGCGTACCAAAGATCCAACAAATTGAAGTTGGATCCGAAGATCGGAATATCCGATTCATTTCCCACCATGCACTCTTCTGTTTACGCACGTACAACTTAAGACTATTCAGCATCTTAAAGTCGGCCCCCCCCCGGCGAATAGTGGCATATCGCTTGCTTGGTTCGTTGCGCCGCCAGTCTCGGAGTCCAACGGTCGCCCTGGGGCGGCGTCTCTCAGGGGCGAATTAGGAGGAATGGAAATCATGCGTCGACTCTTATTCACGGTGCCGGTCGTGGCGCTCGGGCTCGTTACGGGAGCCTTCGCGCAGACGACCGGCGCGATCGAAGGGAAAGTCTCGGACGCGCAGGGGCTCGTGCTCCCTGGCGTCACCGTGACTCTGACCGGTGAAGCCGTTCTCGGTGCCCAGACGGCGGTGACCGTGGCGGACGGAACCTATCGCTTCCGCGCGCTTCGGCCCGGGTCCTACAACCTGGCTTTCGAGCTCGCGGGATTTCAGACCCTGAACCGCGAGGGCATCGTAGTCAGCGGGGCCCGAACCATCACGGTGGACGCGGGGCTCGACGTGGCGACCGTCGCCGAGACCATCACCGTCACCGGTGAGTCGCCGGTCGTCGACGTGCGCAATACGGCGCTCTCCAACGAGTTCGGCGTCGAGGAGCTGCAGGACGTTCCCAGCGCGACCGACGTCTGGGCGGTTTTGAGCCAGACCCCGGGCGTCCGCATGCGCGGCTACGACGTGGGCGGAAGCCACAAGAGCCAGCAGGTGGGCTATGAGAGCTTCGGAATCCGCAGCCAGAACCGCGTCCTCTCCGAGGGTGTGGATTCGACGGAAGGCACGGGCGCGACGGGCTTCTACTACGACTACTACTCCGTCGAGGAGTTCACCACCACCGCCGCGGGCGCCGACGTCGAGATGACGTCTCCGGGCTCGCTGGTGATGATGACCATCAAGGGCGGCGGCAACGACTTCTCGAGTCTCTTCCATGCGGACTACGAGGGTGAGAGCTTCGTTGCCGACAACACCGACGACGAGCTCGCCGCCCGGAATTACACCGGCAACCCGAACCTCCTCTTCTACGAGATTCACGCGGATCTCGGCGGTCCGATCGTCAGTGACAAGGCCTGGTTCTACGGCTTCTTCAACAAGTTCCGCATCGACCAGGCGATCTCCGGAGTCGACCCTGCGGTGGCCACCGACATCGGGAACTTCTACGGTTTCGGGGGCAAGCTCACCGCTCAGCTCACCCAGAAAGACCAGTTCATCGGCTACAGCCAGTGGGGCCTGAAGGAGAAGCCCAACCGGGGCCTCTCCGCGGCGGTTCCCCCGGGATCCATCCTGGCTCAGGCCAGCTGGTCCTGGGTGCACAAGGCGGAGTGGCAGAGGGTCTGGAACGACCGGACGTTCTCGAACTTCCAGTTGAAGCACTTCGGGTTCGGATGGCCCATGGTCCCGAACACCGACCCGGCGCAGAGCCCCCCCCGGTACGACCGAGCCACGAACCTCTATTCGGGAGCCGGCTGGAACGGCCAGGGAGGCCCTCCATTCACGTGGTATCGCTGGAAGCCTCAGGTGACCGCGACCGCGAACTACTACGTGCCGGAGGCGGCGGGAAGCCACGACTTCAAGATCGGCTTCGACTGGCAGATCGATTCCTCCCAGTACGGCTCGAACTCGAACTCCGGCTCCGTCCAGTACTGGGACAACAGCTCCCTCGGACGGCCCAACAGCGTGGACGAGATCAAGCTCTTCAGCGTTCCCGCCACAGGGGCGAACAAGGCGGACGATCGCGACACTCACACCGCGTTCTTCCTCCAGGACACCTGGTCCCCGAACGACCGGCTGACGCTGAACCTCGGGTTCCGTTTCCACCGCCAGGTAGCTTCCTACCTAGACGCGACGCTCGAGCCGGCTCTCCCCGAGCTCTTTCCCACGGGCACCATCGAGGGGCAAACCCTCGCGACCTGGAACAATTTCGCTCCCCGCCTCGGGTTCACCTATGACGTTGGGGGAACGGGAAAGACGGTGGTGAAGGGTCACTACGGGAGGTATTTCGTCAACATGGCCGATCAGCTCACCGCCGGAAACCCCGCCGCCTGGGCGTCGGTGCAGCACAAGTTCCTGGACCAGAACGAGAACGGCCTCTTCGACGGGGTCCACGAGCTGGGCGCGCTGATCTCCACCCAGGGAACCGTGGGCTCGAGCCTCGCGAACGCTCAGGGAACTCCCGTCACCGATCTCGAGCCCTCGTACGCCGACGAGATCAGCTTCTCGGTGGAGCGCGAGCTCATGCCGGACACGTCGCTGCGGTTCTCCTACGTGAGAAAGCAGCTCCGCAAAGATTTCGGGCTTACCTGGAACGAGGCGCAGGTCATTCCGCTCCTCGAGGGCGGGATTCCGTACTCCGCGCCCTGCAACGCCTGCCCCGATGAGTTCGCAGGATCGACGTTGAACCTCCGTCGGGTTCCTGACGCTGCCGCGGGCCAGATCAGGACGATCCTCGACAATTACCCGGGGGGATACGACAAGGGCGACTACGACACGTTCCAGGTGGCCTTCCAGCGCCGCTTCACCCAGGACTTCTTCGTCCAGACGAGCTTCGACTATCAGCTCCGAGACGAGCGGCGACGGGCCACCGCGGCCAGCACCAGCCCCCTGACGGCGGATCCCCTGTCGGTGAACTTCTGGCAGAACCACAGCGCCGACGTGGACAACTACCAATCGAACTCGAACTGGAACTTCCGCCTGCTGGGCCGTTACGTGCTTCCGAAGGAAGTGGCGCTTTCGGCTAACTTGAGAGTCCAGAGCGGATGGCCCTGGGCCCCGATTACCTCGGTTTCCATTCCGGGCTCCGGGACCCAGCAGGTCTTCCTGGAGGACATCGACAACAACTACTCCGAGGTCGCGACCCTGGTCGATGTCCGCCTGGAGAAGGGCTTCACCTTGGGCGGCCGGTACAAGGTAAGCGGCCTCTTCGACGTCTACAACCTGTTCAACTCCAACGCGGAGACGAACTTCTTCCTGACCACGGGGAGGACTTACCGGAACATCATCGCCGCTCTGAATCCCCGGGCGCTCAAGCTCGGCATCCGCTTCCAGTTCTAGGCGAGGTTTTCTAGATTCGTCTTTTCGAGGGGCGCGGCATCGGCCGCGCCCCTCTCATTTTTCGCCGCTTTGCAGATCGAGAAGCTCGCTTAAAGTCCTCCCCAGCTCCGGGTCCTCGGGGCGCATGCGCCGAGCTTCCTTCATGGCGGCTATCGCCCCGTTCAGGTTCCCCATCTGAAGCCGAACCGCCGCGAGGTTCTTGAACCCGGCGGCATAATGGGGGTCGCAGTCGACCGCTTTCTCCAGGGCCGCCTCGGCCTCGGAAAGACGACCGAGCTCCGCGTAGGCCGCGCCCAGGTTCGCCTGGGCGGCAGCGAAGCAGGGAGCGAGCTCGACCGCCCGGCGGAAGGACTCGATGGCCTCCTCGCGCTTTCCCGAGAGCGCGAGAGCGCTACCAACCGACTGGTGCACGTCGGGATCGGACGGGGCGAGCGAGGCCGATCGCCGCGGTATAAGGATTGATTTGGGAGAGGCTGGGCACGAT
>DAISKN010000210.1:0-9984 GCA_036820975.1 Acidobacteriota bacterium
CGTTCGACGTTCTCGACGAACGGATGTCTTCCCTCGAAGGGGTACCGGTGCTGCTGGCGCTCGAAGGGATGCCGCTCACCGCCGAGGGTGGAGAGGCCTGGCGAAAGTACGTTCTCGCGCTGGCGGAACGGTACTCGGGCAAGGTCCGGGGGTTCGTCCTGGGGCGCTCGGATACCGGTGCCCCGCGGCCTACGGTTCCGACCCACGCTTACTTGATCAAGCTCGCGGCGATTCAAGTGCGCTCGGTGCTGCCGGACGCGCTCCTGATCGAAGGCGATGGAAAGCCCCGGGAGCCCGATTGGGTCGAGTCGCTCTATCAGGAAGACGTAGCCCCGTACTTCGACGGGATGGCGGTCGCAACCGACGGAGTTCTCTCCCGAGACCAGTTCGATGAACGGCTCAGGGAGCTGAGGAAGACTCTGGATCGATACGATCCGTCCGCTCAAATCATCGTCACCGGCGTCGCCCTGGGCGGCGACCCGCGCGACGCCGTCCGCCGATTCCTCATCGACAGTTTTTCGAACCTCGCCGCCGGATCGGCGCCCACGACCTTCTCGGGAGACGACGAGGTCATCCAGGAACTGCTCGCCGTGGCGAATCGGATTTCGGCCATCCTCGCGAGTCGCGTCGTCGGACTCGAGGACCAGGCTGAAGCTGCGCTGGCCATCGAAGCCGGCGGTCGCCCGGCCCAGGGTATTCACCATCGTCTCCTCTTCAACGCGGACGTCGGATCGACCCTTCTGGTCTACTGGGCGGAGCCTGGGACGGCTGCCGGGGACGCACTGGACATCGCGCTCCGATCTTTCGTACCCGAGGCTCCCCTGCTCTCCGATCCCGGCGGCGCGGGCACGCTGCCGATTCAGGCTTTCGACTTCGACGCGGTAGCGAGCCTCGCCCGCGCCCGGGTGCCGATTCTCGACCGTCCCTTGATCTTGGAATACGGGGTGCCCGTCGCCGGCGCCACGGTCACCGCGACCGTCGGACTCGCGGTGAGCGAGATCATCGCGCGCCACCAGCAGGCGGAGACGCGGCAGGACAACGTTCTCGTCAACTACCACGCTTCGGTGAGGGACGAGATTCACTTCCGTCCCAGTCCCGTCGATTCCTTCGATGTCATCATCGAGAGCCGCTTCTACTCGGACCGAGACGGCTCGGAGTGGGAGGAGCTGTCGTTCTCTCTGAACGGCGCTCGATGGGGTGCGGACCGCCCGGCATTTCCGCTCCTTCAGCCCGAGAAGGTGCTCTCCCTTCCCCTCGACCTTCGGCTCGACGAGGACTATGAGTACGAGCTCACGGGCCGGGAGAACCTCGCGGATCGCGACTGCTACGTCGTACGCTTCGAGCCGATTGCGGAGGGCTCGCTCTACGCCGGAAAGGTCTGGATCGACAGCCGGAGCTTCGTCAAGCTCAAAGTCGAGGCCGTTCAGAAGAACCTCTCGGCACCCGTGGTTTCGAGCGCCGAAGTCTACAGCTACGAGCAGCAAGCGGTCGTCGACGGCACTCCTCTGTACCTGCTCACCCACCTAAGCAGCAAGCAGCTGGTGCTCATCGCCGGTCGCAATCTTCTCGTGGAGAAGGAAAGCCGTTTCCACGGCTTCCAGGTCAACTCGCCCGATTTCGAAGGGGCGAGAGACGCAGCGCGTGCAAGCGAGCACATCATGCTCAGGGACACGGAGGAGGGCCTGCGCTATTTCGTCAAGCGGGGCGGCACGCGCGTCGTCTCGGAGGAGCTGACGCGCTCCGCCAAGGCGCTGGCGATGGGGACGATGATCGACCCTTCCTTCGACTTCCCGCTTCCCATCTTCGGTCTCAACTACCTGGACTTCGACTTTCTCGACAGAAACGCGCAGTTCGCCCTCCTGTTCGGCGGTATTTTCGCGCTCGGGAACATCCAGAAGCCGGATCTGCTGGGCGGCTCGTTCGACGCGAGCCTGGATTTTTTCGCGATCGGCATCCAGAGCAACGACGTCGTCTTCGACCAGGATGGACAGATTGACGAAGAGTCCTTGAAAGCTCTGCCCGCGTCGTTCGGGATCAACTTCGGCTGGCAGGCCACCGACTTTCAGAAGCTGACGGCCCGATACGACGTTCGATACGATCATTACGGCCGGATCGAAACGACTCGCGAGGACTTCGTCACCCCCAGGAGCACCTTCACCAACGGCTTCGGCCTGGGGTACGAGTTCCGCAAGCGTGGGTACTCCTTCCTCGGGTCGGGATCGTACGCGCGCCGCGCCGATTGGGAGCCGTGGGGCGAGGTTTCCACCTTCGATCCGGAGACCGAGAGCTATTGGCGGTATCGCTTCGTGCTGGGCAAGGACTTCTTCTTCAAGACGTTCCACAAGATTCACGTCGATGCCGGCTACTTTGGCGGCGAGCGGCTCGACCGCTTCACCAAGTACCAGTTCGGTTTGTTCGACGAGACCCGGGTTCGTGGCGTCCCCGCGAGCGCCGTCCGGTTCGCCGAGCTCATCCTCACTCGAGCCTCATACTCGTTCAACGTGTTCGATCAGTTCCGGGTGGAACTGTTTTATGATCAAGGATGGGGTGATGATCCCGGGCAGGGCCTCGAGCGCGTCCGGTTCTACGGGCTCGGCGTCGGTCTGAACCTTCGGGGTCCTCGCCACACCATCATCCGGTTCGATGTGGGAAAAGGATTCCTCCCCGAGGCGTTGCGAGGGGCCGGCACCGTGGTGATGCAGTTCCTGATACTGAAGCCGCTATGACCGACACCGATGCCGGGCTGCGTCGCCACCTCAAAGCCGATCTCCACGTACACTCCTACCATTCCGGCTATTCGACGAGTTTCCCGCTATTCCGGTCGCGCGATTCCTATTCGGACCCGGAAGCGATCTATCGTCTCGCCAAAGCGCGCGGGATGGACCTCGTCACCATCACCGACCATGACAGTATCGACGGCTGCCTCGAGTTTCTCGAGCGGCATCCGGATGCTGAGGACTTCATCATCGGCGAGGAAATCGAATGTCTCCTCCCGGACGGAGACTTGAAGATCCACGTGGGCGCTCTCGGGATCGATGAGCGAATCCACTCCGCACTGAAGCCCCTTCGCGACAACGTATACGAGGTGGCCGCGTTCCTGCGGGCGGAGCGCATCCCGTTCTGCCTCAATCATCCATTCATGTTCTATCATGAAGGGATCGAACTCACTTCGTACGTAACCACGCTGCTGCGCCACTTTCCGGCTATGGAAGCGCGCAATGGGACGATGCTTTCTGCTCAGAACGAGCTCATCGAGCGGATACTCGACGACGCGCGCCGGGCGGGAAACTGTCATGCCCGCTTCGGCGGAAGCGACGCCCACATTCTGAGACGCGTAGGGACTACCTATACCGAGGCTCCGGCTTCATCGCGTGAGGAGTTTCTCGAGAGTCTGAGGCGAGGTCAAAGTCGAGTCGGGGGGCGGCACGGAAGCACCTGTGTACTGGCCGCCGAGATCTATGGCGTGATTTTCAACTACTGGGCCAGTCTTCTCGGCCTTCGAAGAGACGACCTCCAGGGATACGATCGGCTTCGCGATATCGGGCTCTCCACCGCGTCCGTACCCTTTCAGTTCATGCCGTTCGTCGTCGCGGCGGCGAAGAAAACCATGGAGGCACGCCGCCTCGCGCGGCTCGTCCGGCGATGGCTCGCCTACGTGGAAACGGACCGCCCAAGTGACGCGGCCCTTTCACTCGATACCACGGTTCGATGACCACCACGGAGCGCCGAGTCGCCGTCACGGGGATCGGCCTCCTCTGTTCCCTGGGAACGAATCGAGAGGAAGTCTGGAAGGGCCTCGTCGAAGGGCGCTGCGGCATCGGCCCACTGAGTCTTTTCGAGGCCGAGGGCTATCGCAGCCACCTGGTCGCGGAGATTCCCGACTACCACTCCGAGCGGCACTTCACCGCTCTCGAGCGGCGCCGCCTGTCCCGCAGCGACCAGGTCGCCGTGTTGGCCGCCGACGAGGCTCTCCAGGATTCCGGCGTCCTCGACGACCCGATCGACCGCTCCCGGGTCGGCCTGTTCTTCGGTTCGGGGACGGGCGACATGCTTCGGAACGAGCAGTATTTCGCAGCCCTCCTCACACGCGGCATCGAGCGGGCGAAGCCGTCCCAGGTCTTCAACCATTTCACGAGCACCCCCGCGGACGTCGTCGCCGCACGATACGATCTCCACGGGATGAAGGCCTGCCTGCTCTCGGCCTGCTCGTCGACGACGACCGCGATCGGCTACGCCGGAGACACAATCCTGGAGAATCGCCACGACGCAGTGCTTTGCGGAGGGAGCGACGTGCTCTGCCGGCTGACGTTGAGCGGATTCAACGCACTTCGATTGGTGGCACCCGCGCCCTGCCGGCCCTTCGACGTGAACCGCAACGGGTTGAATCTGGGTGAGGCGGGCGCCGTTCTGGTGCTCGAAGAGCTCGCGCGTGCCCGTCGCCGCGGCGCGACAATCTATGCGGAGCTCGCCGGATACGGGCTCGCGTGCGAAGCGTTTCATCCCACGGCGCCCGAGCCCACCGGCGACGCTTTCGCGGCGATGCTGGAACGTGCGCTCACGGCCGCGCGCACCGAGCGCGACGAGGTAGACCATGTCAACAGCCACGGTACGGCGACCATTCAGAACGACCGTGCGGAAGCGGCCGGTATACGCAGGGTGTTCGGCGAGCGCGGCCGAACGATCCCCGTCAACGCCATCAAATCCATGGTGGGGCACTGTCTCGGAGCCGCGGGCGCCATCGAGGCCGCGGCTCTCGCCCTGACCATCTCGCGGGGCGTAGTGCCACCCACGGTGCATCACGACGAGACCGACCCCGAGTGCGATCTCGACATAGTCGCCAACGAGGCTCGCGAAGCCCGCGTTCAGTGCGGGGTGTCCATCTCGCTCGCGTTCGGGGGAAACGATGCCGCCCTGGTGATGCGGCGCCATTCGTAAGGCGTTCGCTTCAGGGCTCTGACGGCTCCTGGACACCGGAGCCCGATCGAGTGAGCTCTTCCAGAGCCGTGCGATCGACTTTGCCTCTCGCCGTCAGTGGCAGAGAGTCGAGCAGAATCAGATCTCGAGGAATCTTGTGGGGTGACAATTTCTCCGCGCAATAGGTTCGAACCCGCGCCGGGCTGAGCTCACCCGAGAGCGGGACCACGAAAGCGACGAGTTTCTGCCCTCTTCGGTCGCATGGCAGTCCCAACACTTTCGCATCAGCGATTTCGGGCATCGCCAAAAGGACCCTCTCGGCTTCGTTGGGATCCACCTTTCGACCGGCCACGTTGACGAACGACGAGACTCGACCGGTGAGAAACAGCCTTCCTCGTTCGTCGAGCCTGCCGACGTCACCGGTCAAGAAACCGCCGTCCAGGAACTCACTCATCTCGTCTTCATCGGAAGCCTCTACATAACCCCTCGCAACGGCATTGCCCCGAACGTGGATACGCGCCCGACTCGAAGGGGAGGAATCGTGTCCCCGGAGCGTTACTTCGGTCTCGGGCATCGTTCTTCCGACGGTCAGGGGATCGCTCACCTCGTCTTCGTCATCGTAGGTGATCCCTCCCGTTTCACTGCTGCCATAGAAGGAATGGATCTTGGCTCCGAGCTCTTCCTTGAACACCGCGACAAGGGCCTCCTTGATCCGCGCCCCAGCCGTGACCAGGAGACGAAGCGACGGTGGTAACCCGTGCTCTCGAAGCTGAGCGAGGATCTGCTCGAAGAGGAAGGGGACTCCGGGAAAGATCGAGATGTTCGTCGTCCGGGCGTCCTCGGAGAGCTGGCCCGGAAGAAAGAGTTCGCGAAGCGCAACCGCCGTCCCCTGGATGAAGAGCGGCGCTACCAGATTTCCGAGACCATAGGAATGGGCGAGAGGGATGACACCGTAGTTGACGTCATCCTCGCGGATCCCCATGGCTTCCACGATGTGGAGTCCGTCGTTCCAGAGGTTCTCTTCCGATACCAGCACCGCCTTCGGCGTGCCAGCGGAACCGGACGTCAGCTTCAGCAGCGAAGCCCCTTCGAACGACCCAGGCGGCTCCCTCGCAAGCGACAACAGGCGCAGGTCACCCGGCAGCTCCTGCACGACCGGAAAGGCGCTTCCGGCGAAATCCGCCCGCGAAGACGGCGCGACCATTGCCGAGACGCCGTAGCGCGAGGCGAGCTGCCATGCTTCGCTGGACGACGTGTGCGCGTCGAGCGACATCAGGACGTCGCCCCTCGCAAGGCAGGACAGGAACAAGGCGAACCACGAAGACCGGTTTCCCGCGAGGGCGAGCACGCACGATCCACGGGGCACCCGCGCGCTCTCGAATCTCGACTTCATCTCCTCGTACTCGCAAGCGAGGTCGGCAAAGCTGAGAACCCTGCGCTCGGACAGCGCGAAGACGGCTGGATGGTCCGCGCGGTCGGTCAGCAATCTTTCGAAGCCGGCGATGAAACATCCACCCATCCCCGCGATGATATCACCGCCCTCGCGCAGCCCGTCTCGAGACGGTCTCCGACACCCTGTGGTACTATGCCTCGGCCGTGAAGAGAGACTCTTGCGACGTCGCCGTCATCGGCGGCGGTCCGGCAGGCTCCTCCACGGCGACCTACCTTCGTCAGAGCGGCTACAAGACCACTGTTCTAGAGAAACAGCGCTTTCCCCGGTTCCACATCGGCGAATCGCTTCTACCCCAGAATCTCGCTTTGTTCGACGAGCTGGGGATTCACGACGAGATCAGGAAACGGGGCTACCCGAAGAAGTTCGGCGCGGAGTTCGTCAGCAAGTGCGGAGACCACGTGCGGAAGTTCTATTTTCGCGAAAGTCTGGTTCCGAGCGGACCCATGGCATACCAGGTGCTTCGTTCCGACTTCGATCATCTGCTGATGAATCGCGCGCGCGAGGTGGGCGCCGACGTTCGGGAAAAAAGCACGGTGACCGAGGTCATACCGAGGGACGATGGCTACGACATTACCGTTCAGCCGGATGGTGGTGAGGCCTATGGGCTCCACGCGAGCCTGCTGGTCGACGCGAGCGGCCAGGAGACGTTTCTTTCGAGCCGCCTGAAGTTGAAGAAGGTGGACGCCGAGCACCGACGATTCGCCGTCTTCAGCCACTTTCGCGGCGTCGAGCGCGGCACCGGAGACGACGCGGGGAACATACGCATCATTCCTTTCGGCGACGGCCACTGGTTCTGGTTCATTCCCCTCGCGGGCGGAGTCACGAGTATCGGCGCGGTCGTCACCAAAGAAGTTATCCGACAGCATCGCGACGACGTCCAGGGCTATTTCGACAGGACCATCGACGAAACCCAGGTTTTGAAGCGGATGATGACGGGAGCCGAACAGGTCGAGCCGGTCCGTACGATTGCGGACTTCTCCTACGAATCCACGCGATTCGTAGGAGACCGTTTTGTCATCGTCGGCGACGCCGCCGCCTTCATCGACCCCGTCTTCTCCTCCGGGGTACTCATGGCCATGAGCTCGGCAAGAGACGCGGCGAAGGCGATCCACTCCGCCTTCCAGAAGGATGATTTCAGCGCCCGCACGTTGTGCGCTTACGAACGAGAGCACCGCAGGAGGGTTCGCACGATATTTCGCCTGATTCGAGCGTACTATCGTCCGGCGTTTCTCGAAATGTTCATGAACCCCTCCGACGTCTTCGAGCTGAAGGCAGCGGTGACCACGATGCTGGCCGGCAATGCCGACCTGAAGCTTCGGCTGCGCTGGAGAGTGGAGCTCTTCTTCATCATCGGGTGGCTGCGAGGCTACATGCGTTCGAACCGAACGATGAGCACGGCCTGCTCCCACGGATGCAGCATCCACCCGGCCGGAGTGTGACTTTGTCCTCTTCCCGCCGCAACGACGCTCTCGGAATGCTGCCGCATGAGCCCCCGATGCTCCTCATCGAGGAGATCCTGGAGCTGGAACCCGGCGCGCGAGCCAGAGCGCGACGAATGGCCCATGCGGACGACTGGTACTTTCAGGGCCATTTCCCTCGACGCCCGGTCGTGCCCGCGATCGCGCTCGTCGAGCTACTGGCGCAGACGGGCGGACTCGCGGCGCACAGGGGGACCGATTCGCGCGTCAGCTTTCGTGTAGCGGCGCTCGGTCCGTTCAAGTTTCCCGCCGCCGCCGAGCCCAACGCGGTGTTGGAAGCGGAAGCGCGGGTGGAGCGCCGCATGGGATCCCTCGTCCGAATCGCAGGCGTCGTGACCGCGGACGGAACCCCGGTCGCGGAGGGCAGCGTCACCTTGGTCGAGGTCGGCGAGGAATCGGGAGCGGGCAGCGACGGGCCTCTCTAGACGCATGAGCGACGAGCTCCCCTCCGCGTTCGACGCCGCCGGATCGGACTCCTCGGCCGAGAAACGCCTCCTCAAGGAAGCGGCCCGGCGTTTTTCCCGGGCGGGCATCGGGCCGTGGGCCTTCGCCCGAGTCAAGCTCCGCATCGATCCCGTCTACAGGGAGATCCTGAGGCAAGGATTGCTTCCACGCTCGGGGCGCATCATCGACCTCGGATGCGGACAAGCGCTCACGCTTTCCGCGATTCGCTCGGCCCAGAGCCAATACGAGAAACGAGATTTCCCCGCGGACTGGCAACCGCCGCCCCGCAACGTCGAGTTGTGCGGGTTCGACATCCGGGAGAGAGAGGTCTCGATCGCGCGAAAGGCTCTGTCGGGGGAGGCTCATATCGAAGCCGCGGATCTCCGGAGCGTGCAGCTTCCCTCTTGTAGCGCCGCGGTCATCCTCGACGCTCTTCACTACATGGAGCCGCGAGATCAAGAGGCTCTCCTCGTCAAGGTCGGGCGCGCCATCGAGATTGGGGGGTCGATCGTCCTGCGGGAGGCCGATGCGAGCGGTGGTCGGGGTTTCGAAGCGGTCCGCTGGTCCGAAGCGTTGCGGGCAACGCTTCGAGGCGGGTGGCGCCAGCGGTTTCACTATCGGAGCGCCGCGGACTGGGCGCAGCGGATCGCGAGCCTGGGATTCGAGACTCGGACTCAAGAGATGGGTGGGCGAACGCCGTTCAGGAACGTCCTGGTGCACGGCGTCCGCCTTTCCTCGTGACCGCATCACGCCGCCGCTTCGGCGGAGACGGAACGGAGAAAGGATCTATGTCTCCGCTTGCGGCTGCGACCTCCAGAACGGATAGAACTGATACCAGAGGTGCGGGTACTCGCGAATTTTCGCCGCGAGCCGGTCCGCGATCGCCTGGGTCGCGCTCTGCAACGTGGCCTCGCGGTCGCCCCCTCGCGTCGCCCATACCGGCTCGTCGAAGAGGCATTGAAAACGACCGTCGGGATGCCGCACGACCCACGCGGGAAGCATGGGAGCGCCGCTGAGGTAGCTCAACAACGACGGCGTCTTCAGGAAATGGGCCTCCCGGCCGCAGAAGTCGACGGCGATGTGATCCCGTCCCAGGTGACGATCGAGCAGCATGGCGACGATGCGGTTCTCGGCCAGGAGTCGCCGTATCTGTAACGGAGTATCGATGCTCTCTCTCACTTCCAGGAGCTCGAGGCCCACGGAAGCCCTCATGTCTCTTCGGATGCGGTTCACGACCGGGCTCGGCTCGGCCATGGCCACCATCGTCAGGGGGTAGCCGAAGAGCTTTCGCAGGATCACCGCGCCGAGCTCCCAGCTGCCGAAATGGGCAGCCACCAGAAGGATGCCCTTCCCCTCGGCGAGAAGCCGATCGAAGATCCCTCGGTCCAGGTCGACGATTCTGCCCGCGAGTACGTCGGGCGGAGTCGAGAGGCTCCGAATGAAATCGATGGTGTCATAGGCGTAACTGCGATAGGTCAGAACAGCAAGGGCTCCGAGTTGTCGTTCGTCGAGCTCGGGGAAGATCTGGCGCAGATTGTCGACGACCGCCGAGGTCACACGACGCATCGTCTTCGCCGCGAGCCACGTCCCAATCGTGCCGATACCGTAGCTGACACTCACGGGCAGGCGGCTCACGCCGTGATAGGTGGCTTCCTCAATCGCTTTCACGCCTGCGGCAGTGACCGGGGCCTTGAC
>DAISKN010000211.1:0-9968 GCA_036820975.1 Acidobacteriota bacterium
AGACCATTCTGTCGCTGGCGATGATCGACGAGAGCGACTCCTACCTCAAAGCGTTTCCCCTGATCGAGGTGCACGAGAACCTCGTGACCGCCGTCGGCTGTCATCCCCACGACGCGAAGCTCTTCGACGAGCGCGGCGGCGAGGACTTCCTGAAGCGCCTCGCCTCGCGGCCGCGGCTTCTCGCCATCGGGGAGATCGGGCTCGACTACCACTACAACCTGTCGCCGCCGGAGGTGCAGCGCGACGTCTTCCGCAGGCAGATCCGCGTCGCCCGGGAGCTCGCGCTTCCCATCATCGTCCATCACCGCGAGGCGGAATCCGACCTGGTGAAGATCCTCGAGGAGGAGGGGGTGAGCGAGATCGGCGGCATCCTGCACTCCTTCACCGCGGACAGGGAGACCGCCGAGCGCGCGCTCGAGATGGGATTCCTGATTTCGTTCTCGGGGATCCTCACGTTCAAGACCGCGGCCCCGCTTCGAGAGGTGGCCAGGCGCCTGCCTCTCGATCGCCTCCTGGTCGAGAGCGACTGCCCCTATCTGGCGCCCGTTCCCCACCGGGGAAAGAGGAACGAGCCCGCCTTCGTGCGGGACACCCTCCGCTGCCTGGCCGAGGTGAAGGGGCTCCCGCCCGAGGAGGTCGAGAGGGCCACCGACGCGAACTTCCGCCGTTTCTTCGTTTTGTCGTGAGATTGCCCATGAATGGCTTTTTCGTAATAATGGGGGACCAATGGCGGCGACGGAGAGCTCGTTCGACATCGTGTGCAAAGTGGACCTCCAGGAAGTGAGGAACGCCATCCAGCACTCAATGAAGGAGATCCAGACGCGCTTCGACCTCAAAGGCACCGGCACCGAGATCGAGCTCGTGGACGACGGGGCCGCCATCGAGGTCCGCTCCTCCGAGGAGCTCAAGCTCAGGAACGGGAAGGACGTTCTCGATTCGAAGCTCGTGAAGAGAGGCGTCCCTCTGAAGGCGCTTTCGGAGGGAAAAGTGGAGTCCGCCCTCGGAGGCACGGTGCGCCTCAAAATCGAGCTCCAGGCGGGGATCCCCATGGAGAAAGCGAAAGAGATCGTGAAAATGGTGAAGAACACCAAGCTCAAGGTGCAGGCTTCGATCCAGGGGGATCAGGTGCGGGTGAGCGGGAAGAACAAGGACGATCTCCAGTCGGTGATCTCGCTCCTGAAGGAGTCCGAGCTCGGCATCGCCATGCAGTTCACCAACTACCGGTAGCCGGATAGAGCCGGATAGAGAAGGACTCGAAGGATGCACGCCCCTGAAAGCAAGTCCCCCCTCCCCGTGCCGACGCTCTCTCTCGAGAACATCTTCACCGAGATCCAGGACGACCTCGACGCGGTAGAGAAGATCATTCGCGAAAAGGTCCAGAGCAAGCTCGGACTGGTCGACTCCTCGAGCCGCTACATTTATAGAAGCGGGGGAAAGAGGGTTCGTCCCGCTCTCCTGCTCCTTTCGGCGAAGGCCTGCGGCTATCGCGGGGACAAGGGGCCGGCCTACGCCGCCGTCACCGAGTTCATCCACACCGCGACCCTGGTCCACGACGACATCGTCGACGGCGCGACCACGAGACGCGGGCAGCAATCGGTCAACGCCCTTCTGGGAAACGATTTCACCGTGCTGCTCGGAGACTTCCTCTACATCCGTTCGATCGCGCTCGCGATCGAAGCCGGAAGCCTTTCGATGCTGGAAGTCATCTGCGAGATCACGCTGCGGATGATCGAGGGGATGATCCTGGAGCTCACCCGCGGCGGCGCCGTCGATCTGACGGAAGAGGAGCACATCGACATCCTGCGGAGGAAGACCGCGTACCTGTTCTTCGGCTGCGCGCAGATGGGCGGACTCCTGGGCGAAGCTCCTCCCGAGCGGGTCAAGGCGCTCGGCGACTACGGCATGAACCTGGGAATGGCGTTCCAGGTGGCGGACGACCTCCTGGACTTCACCGCCGACGAGAAAATCCTGGGAAAGCCGGTGCTCTCCGATCTCAAGGAAGGCCACGTCACCCTTCCCATCATCTACGCTCTCGAGGCGGAGCCCCGGGCGCTCCCGACGGTGCAGGCGGTTCTCGAGCGCGGAGCCATCGACGACGTCAGCCGGAAGGAGATCCTCGATCTCGTCCGGAGGACGCGCGCGCTCGAGCGGGCGAGAGGCGTCGCCGAGCAGTACGCGCGGGATGCCTATACCGCGCTCGACGCTTTGCCCGAGTCGTCTTACAAGGAAACCCTCGCGGCGCTCACGTACTTCGTCATCGATCGAAACCGATAGATCCTTCGGGAAACGTGAAGCGGTACACCGGCCGCCCATTTCCTTCCTATCGGCACCTCCCCGGCTCGACCCCTCATCCCGAGCGCAGCCCGGAAGGGCACATGTACGGAGTCAAGGAGCCCGCCGCGAAACCGCTGACTACGGACGGCTGGGCCGGGAACGAGGATTTTCTCTACGGAGTCGATCTCTTCAACGCCGGCTACTTCTGGGAAGCGCACGTGTTCTGGGAAAGGCTCTGGGCCGTGGAGACCGAGGGGGAGATTCGCCGCTTCCTGCAATCGATCATTCAGACAGCGGCGGCATGCCTGAAGGCTCGCCAGGGAGAGATCGCGGGCGCGCGGAAGCTCCTCGCCCGCGCGGGATTCGAGAGCTTCGAGGGGCGAATGCTCGGCATCGACCCCCAGGCACTTGCCCGCGACGCGAGGGGGTTCGTCGAGGCTGGTGAAGGGCTTCCTCGCCTCGTGCTCAATCTCGAGGACGGTGACAGAAAGGGTGACGTTCCATGACCTCAGCGAATTCTCCCAGGAATCTTCGCCCGCTCGAGCGCGCGGGAGAATTCTGCGCCGAGTACGGCATCGAAGTTCCGATTCTCCTCGCGCCGATGGCGGGCGCTTCCCCGGCGAGTCTTTCCATCGCCGTCGCGAACGCCGGCGGTATGGGGGCGATGGGGGCGCTGCTGACCGCTCGCGAGGGCATTCGCGAGTGGGTGAAAGAGTTCCGGGAGGGCAGTCGCGGGTGCTTCCAGCTCAACACCTGGGTTCCGCACGCCGAGCCGCGCAGAGATCCGCAAGCGGAAGCTCGAGTGCGGGCTTTTCTCGCCGACTGGGGCCCCGAAGTTCCGGAGGCGGCGGGCGACGCGGGTCGACCGGACTTCAACGAGCAGTGCGAGGCATTTGTCGAGCTCGAGCCCAGGGCGGTGTCGTCCATCATGGGGCTCCTGCCGCCGAAAATGGTGAAGCGGCTCAAGGAAAAAGGTATTGCCTGGTTCGCCACCGCCACGACTCTTCCGGAAGCTTTGCGAGCTCAGGAGGCGGGCGCGGACGCCGTCATCGCGCAGGGGTTCGAGGCCGGAGGGCACCGCGGGAGCTTCGATCCCGCGGACGCCGAACGACAATCGGTCGGCCTCTTCGCGCTCGTTCCGCGTCTTTCGGATCGTATCGTCGTCCCGATCATCGCCGCGGGCGGAATCGGAGACGGTCGGGGAGTTGCCGCGGCGCTCACGCTGGGCGCGAGCGCGGTCGCGGTCGGCACGGCCTTTCTACGTTGTCCCGAGGCCAGAACGCATCGGGCGTGGGCGGACGCGCTCTCGAATCTCGAGCCCGAGGGCACGTTGCCCACGCGTACGCTGACCGGGCGTCTCGGCCGCGCGGTCGCGACCGATTTCGTCAAAGCCGCCGAATCCCTCGACGCGCCTCGCCCGGCGCCATATCCGGTGCAGGCGGGCCTCACGGCTTTGATGAAAGCGGCCGGCGCTGCTGCCGGTGACCCCCATCGCATGCAGATGTGGGCGGGGCAATCCGCGGCGATGGCGAAAGCGATCCCCGCGGGCGAGCTGCTCCGTGAAATGTGGGAGACGGCGCGGGGTCTCCTACGATAGAGGAGCGAGGAGCCGCTTCAAGAGCACCAGGTCTTCGGGCTTCCAGGCGCGGCGCAGCCGTTCACGCGGGCTGAGCGACCGCCAGAGCTCGCGGTAGGGTTCCTCGTAGCGCTCCACGAGCGGTGCGGGCGGTGAGCGTCGTTTAGGAATTTTCAATAGCTTACGTAACTGTCACGCTTCGGGCAACGCACCCGCTCGCAATCACCCGAGCGTCCTCGTCCTCAACTTCTTCGACGCGGCGGATCGCTCCTATCGCGACCGGATGACGCCTCGCGCTTCGCCACGATACGCCCCGAGTTCCATCTCGCAACGTCGCCCTTCACCGTGCGCGGTGAATCCTCTCCCTTCCCGACCCGCTTTACCTTCGGGACCGCGTGCTATACTCCGAAAAATCGTTCGGAACATGCTCAAGCCTCGCATTCTCGTCGTCGACGACGAAGAGCCCATCCGCAAGACGCTTCGCATGGCCCTCGAGTACGAGGGCTACGACGTCTCCGAGTCCTCGTCGGGCCAGGAAGCTCTGATCCTCATCGAGCGCGAGCCGCCGGACCTCGTTTTCCTCGACATCAAGATGCCCGGAATGGACGGGCTCGAGGTGCTGGAGAAGCTCTCGGAAAAGCCCGCGTTCCCGCCGGTGATCATGGTGAGCGGACACGGGACCATCCAGACGGCGGTCCAGGCGACGAAGCTCGGGGCCTTCGACTTCATCGAGAAACCGCTCGAGACCGAGCGGGTGCTGCTCGCGGTTCGAAACGCGCTCGAGCGCAAGGAGCTCGCCGAGGAAGTCGGCCGGCTCCGCCTGAAGTTCGAGCGCCGGTACCAGATGGTGGGCTCCTCGGTGGCGCTCGAGAGAGTGCGGGAGGCCATCAAGCGGTCGGCGCCGACGAACGCCACCGTGCTCATCAGCGGAGAGTCGGGGACCGGGAAAGAGCTCGTGGCGCGGGCGATCCATACCAACAGCCAGCGCGCGCGCGGACCGTTCGTGCAGGTGAACTGCGCCGCCATTCCCGAGGATCTCATCGAGAGCGAGCTCTTCGGGCACGAGAAGGGCTCGTTCACCGGAGCGACGGCGAAGCAGATCGGGAAGTTCGAGCAGGCCCATCGGGGGACCATCTTCCTCGACGAGGTGGGCGACATGAGCGCGCGCACCCAGGCAAAAGTTTTGCGGGTTCTCCAGGAGGGCGAGGTCGAGCGCGTGGGCTCTCAGGCCACGATCAAAGTGGACGTGAGAGTGATCGCCGCGACCAACAAGGACCTCAAGAGCGAGATAGAGTCGGGGACCTTTCGGGAAGATCTCTTCTTCCGGCTTTCGGTCATCCCCATCCACACGCCGGCGCTCCGGGAGCGGCGCGAGGACATCGAGCCCCTCATCTCGCACTTCGTCCAGACGTTCGCAGCGGAAGACAACCTCAAGCCCAAAGGATTCTCCGCCGAAGCGATGCAAAGGCTCGCCTCCCACGCCTGGAACGGAAACGTTCGCGAGCTCCGGAACACGGTGGAGCGGCTCCTCATCATGGCGCCGGGCGACACCATCGGAGTCGCGGATCTCCCCGAGACCATCCGCTACGGCGAGGAAGCGCCGGCGGAGGGCGAGGGAACGTCCACGCTCAAGGAGTTCAAGGAGACGAGCGAGCGGGCGTTTCTCGTCTCGAAGCTCCGCGAGAACGGCTGGAACATCTCCCAGACCGCCCAGGTCATCGGGACCCCGCGCAGCAACCTCTACAAGAAGCTCGAGCAGTACAAGATCTCGCAGGAACGAGACGGTTGAAGTAAGAGCGTTCGCGCGCGCATAATGCGTTTGCCTGCTCGAGCCGGTCAGATGGTCGCTGGCTCTTCTCCCGGCTTCGGCCGGGGGGATGGGCGAGAGGAAAGTCCGAACTCCACAGGGCAGTGTGCTGGTTAACGGCCAGTCCGGGTGACCGGAAGGAAAGTGCCACAGAAAACATACCGCCGCTTCCAAAAGAAGCGGTAAGGGTGAAAAGGTGCGGTAAGAGCGCACCGCTTGGGTGGCGACATCCAAGGCAGGGTAAACCCCACACGGAGCAAGACCAAATAGGGAAGCGTTCGAGGGCTGCCCGTCCGAGGCTTCCGGGTAGGTCGCACGACCGGGCGAGCAATCGTCCGGCTAGAGAAATGATCATCGCCTTCCGCGGGGCGACCCGCGGGAGGAACAGAACTCGGCTTACGACCGACTCGAGCAGGCTCCTCGATATGCCGCTATTTACAGGGACCGCAGGTATCCCCGTGGCCCCGGTGCCCGGACCACGCATCGGGGGCGATGGATAGGGTCTTGCCCTTGTGGCACACCAGGATGTGGTTCGACTTCGCGGGATCGCGATAATTGCAGGCGGAAGTCGCCTCGTCACCGTCCTCTTCCTCTTCTTCGTCCTGCAGCTTGATCTCGTGAGCGAGGACGTCGCCGCTTTCGAAGACGCCGCGAACGTGAACCCGGTCTCCGTCTCCGAGGTCCGCGAGCGTCAGGCTTCGATTGCCTTTCCGGATCGAGGTCTCTCCCGCCCGCGAGAGGACGTCATAGCCGTTCACTTCCAGGGAGCCGGTCATGGGGTTGGATGTGATGACGATGTTGTGCGCCAGACCTTCGATCTCGATCCCCTCCGATCCCTGATGGCCGATCCCGGTGCGTTTCTCCTCGATGAGGACCACTTCGCCGCCCACGATATCGACGACGATGTCGATCTCCTGGTTGGGCGCGACGCCGCCGAACGTCATGGGGTCGCCGACCGGATTTCCGCTCTCGTCTTCGAACACCAGGACGAAGGTCTCGGGGAGCCCACGAAGGGTGAAGGCGCCGTCGACGACGTCCACGCTTCCGAGCTCGTTTCCGTCCGTGTCGAAGACGACGACGGATAAGCCATCTGCGGCGGAGGCCGCGGGGGCGCTCTGCGATTTGAGCGAACCGGCGGGCAACGAGGCGACGGAGCCGCCCTCGAATCGGCCGGAGAGCGTTGCGCCGCCGCCCTCGAAGCCCTCGAACGAGGACGTCGGGTTGAAGTCGCATCCGGCTGTCGCCAGACAAAAAGCGGCAAAAAGGATGGTTCTCGTGCTCATGCTCTACCCCCGTCCCCGCTCCTGGGGTCGAGAGCGGGCATCATTCACCTATTCAGTTTCGGCGCGGTACCGCGAGGATCGCACGGAGAGGGGCTCGATGAAATGATCGGGATCACTTCGGGACGCGTGGGCGAATCCCCGCGCCGAACCCCTAGAAATTGAGGCCGGCGACGAGCTTGAGCTCGGGCGTGTCGCCCATCCCGACGCGGGCCTCCAGGAGATACCGACGGAACGCCTGCGAGCCGCCTCGCGGCGCTCCCCACTCCACTCCACCGACCAGATTCAGGGCGGGCTCGATGTTCAGACCGCCGCTCCGGCCCATGCCATTGGTGACGTCGATGAAGTTCACGCCCAGCCCGCCGCCCGCGTAGGGGCGAAACCTCCTCGCGGAGAAGAGGTAGTGGGCGTCGAAATTCGCGGAGCCGAGGAAAACGCCGTTTCCCAGACCCAGCTCGAAGCTCGGCTGGAGGCGGATCCTCGAGGCGAGATGTCCCATATCCACGTGGGCCCCGAAACTGAACTGATCCGGGTTCATGTTGACTCCGCCGCGCAAGCCGTAGGAGCGGGCTCCGAGCTCCTGGCCGAGCCCCACTCCCGCCATCGCGACGAACGAAAGGACCGCGAGAAAGAAACGTCCAGCCATTGCCCCTCCTTTCGTTGAGGCCTCGGGGCGCCGATATTCTGGAGACGAGTTGTCGACTGTAGTTTCAGGCTAACAGGCATCGACCGCATCGTCAATCCGTCGCGCCGCGGGAGGGAGAGGGCGTTTGGACTACTCTTTCTTCCGGCCGAATAGCTTCTTCAGGGCTCCGCCGGTCGCGCCGCGTTTGCCCACTTTGTTCTGTACGGTCTCGTTCTCGGGGTCGTAGATCGCGGCCTGCTCGTACATCTTCTGGGCCCTCGTGCTCATTCCCTCGCTCTCGTAGATGTCCCCGAGCCCGAGGTAGCACTCCGCGTCGAACTGGTCGAACTTGAGCGCGAGGCGAAAGTGCTCTTCGGCCTCCCGCAGCCACTTCGGGTTCTTCATCAGCGCCTGCGCCAGGAGCTTGTGGTAGCTCTTCCTCGGGGACAGGCGCACCGCTTCCCGGAGGCATTGGATGGCGTCGAAGAAAAGCATCTCGTCGAAGTGACGCTTGCCTTCCTTGAAGAGCTCCTCGGCGGAGCGCCTCCGGGCGCCTTCGTTCGCCTCGTCCGACGTCGGGATTCCGCCGACGGCGACTACGGCCGCGGGGCCTTCCGCCCGGATCTTGGCGTCGTAGCGGTTGCGCTCGAGAGGGCTCGAGAGGATGGAGTACCCGTCGGTGATCTTTCCGAAGAGCTCCTCGAGAAGCCCGTGAACGTCGCTCAGGTAGGGGGAGTGATGGCGGTCCGGATGGTACTTCTTCGCCATCACGTAGTACGCCCTCTTGACCTCGCCATCGTTCGCGGTGATGGCAATTCCGAGAAGGTCGTAGAGCGTCGCCTCGCGGAGCGAGGCGTGTTTCTCGATGATGTCCTCGCGAATCGCGATCTCCTCCGCGCTCGGTCCCGAGGGCTCCGCTGGCGACTCGGTCTTCGGCGTTCCCATCTGGACTTCGGGCCTGGGGATTTCCGGCCGGGGAGGCGGAGGTGGTGGTGGAGGCGAGGGAGGCGGCGGCCTGTAGGCGGGCGCCGCCGGCGGTGGAGCCGCGCTCGATGGCATCGCTGGAGACGGCGGGATCGAGTCGGCGGCCATCGCCGCGTCCTCCTCCAGCGGGGACGGCCCTCCCCTGGGCTCGATGACCCCCGCGGACACGAGGCCGTAGATGCAGCGGAGCGTCTGCTCCTCGCCGATGGGGGAGATCGAGAGAATGTCCGAAATCGAGCTCAGGCCGTCGACGCGCGAGAGGATGAAGTACTCGGACTGCGAGAGCGTGCTCATCTTCTGGTAGAGCAGAAGAGGGTCCTCCGTGGTCTGGAGAACGCGGCTCGGATCGCCGAGCGCCCGTCTCACCTTCCCCATGTCGTCCATCCGCCGCGTGCCCTCGAGGATGATGTCGGCGGTCGAGAGGTTCAGCACGATGTCCTCGTCCACCGGGCTTTCGTGCTGCTCGAAACGGTACCCTCCCGACGCCCAGCTGAAGAGGGAGTAGATGATGGTCTGGATCTGCTCCACCACCTTGCCTTCCATCTCCTCCGGGGTCGCGAAGCCGAGCTCCACCAGGGTCCGCCCGAAGCGGTTTCTGTTCTCTCTCATTACCTTGGACGCCCGTTCGAATGCCGCCCGGTCGATGATCTGCTGGCGGATGAGGAACTCGCCGAGCCGATCGTTGTCGACGTCCGAGTTGGCGAAGATCATCGAGCCCTTGCGGAAATAGATCCGCTTGCTCGTCTTGTCCTGGGTGAGATGGAGGATTCCGCTTTTTCGGTTGACGTACAGTTGTCGGATTACATCACCGAGTGCATCGCGGGTGAGATCGCCCTGCAATTTCGAAATGCTCCGGGATGAGACGGTCCGCCGCGCGGCGGATTCGGAAGTGAACTGGTAACTGCTTGTATCGTAACACATGCGGACGGTGAGCCGCGAGAGAGGCTCCTCGGTTGACGGCCGGAGCACCGCCCCCTAAACTGAACCCACTTCGAGAAAGGCGGCCATTTGCCAACGTATCTCGTGACCGGGGGAGCCGGCTTCATCGGCTCTCACTTGGTTCGTTTCTTCCTGGATCGCGGCGAGCGCGTGCGGGTGCTCGACGATTTTTCCACCGGCAAGCGGGAGAATCTCTCGGAGGTGGAGGGGAAGATCGAGCTCGTCCAGGGAAGCCTCTCGTCTCCGAGCGACGTCGAAGCCGCGGTCGTTGGGGTCGACTTCATCCTCCATCAAGCGGCGATACCCTCGGTGCCCCGCTCGGTGGAGTTTCCCCTCGAGTCGCACGAGGCGAACGCGACGGGAACGCTCCGGCTCCTTAGAGCCGCCGCCGCGGCCGGCGTGCGGCGGCTGGTCTACGCCTCCTCCTCGTCCGTCTACGGCGCGAACCCCGCGCTGCCGAAGGTCGAGTCGGTCCGTGGCGAG
>DAISKN010000212.1:0-9967 GCA_036820975.1 Acidobacteriota bacterium
CACTCCCCAGAAATCGACGGCGGTGGCGCCCATGGTGAGCTCGGAGCCGGTCTCGACGTCGATGCGCACGCGCTTTCCCCGGAACAGATCGGGTTTCAGCAGATACGCGATGGTGCAGGGATCGTGGAGGGGAGCCCCCTCGCTTCCGTACTTCTCCGTGTCGAAACGGTTGAAGTAAAGGAGCATCGACGCGACCGTCTCGCCCGTTCTCGTTCCCAGCGCCCGGATTCTTTCCACCCGCGGCGGAGTCGCGAGGACCTGGTGGGTCACGTCGAGGCCCATCACCGTGATCGGCCGGCCGCACTCGAAGACCACGTGAGCGGCGTGGGGGTCGACGTAGATGTTGAACTCCGCGGAAGGGGTGGTGTTTCCGCCCTCGCGCATCGCTCCGCCCATGAGGACGATCTCCCGGATCCTGGGGGCGAGCTCCGGCGCCTTCACCAGCGCAGACGCGATGTTGGTGAGCGGGCCCACGGGGACCAGAGTCACGGAGTCCGCGTCGCTCGCTCGCAGCGTCTCCACGATGAAGTCCACCGCGTGCGTCCCTTCGAGCGGCGTCGCGGGCACGCGGATCTCGGCGCCGTCGATGCCTTCCCGTCCGTGGACGTACTCCGCGGTATAGAGCGGGCGCAGGATGGGGCGGGAGCAACCGGCGAAGACCGGAACGTCCCTGCTCCCCGCGAGGTCGCACATGAGCCGCGCGTTCCGTTGCGTTTTCTCGAGGGGCACGTTCCCGGCGACGGTGGTGATGCCGAGGATCCGGAGCTCATCCGACGAGGCGAGCGCAAGGAGTATGGCCACGGCGTCGTCCTGGCCGGGGTCGCAGTCGAGAATGATGGGTCGTCGCATGTCAGTTCGTCAGTTTACCCTCTCCCTCGAGGAGGACGTGGAAGCCCGGCGGGAGGCGGCCGAGCTCGTCCCGCGTTCCGCCCGGCCATTCGATCGTGAGGCGATCCGCTTCGGGAAAGCGCGCGACGGGCTCGCCCGAGGAGAGATATCCCCGCGCCCTTCGAATCTCGCGCAGCCACTTCCTTCCGGAGCTCTCCGCCCAGACCTTGGCGCCGATTCCGTCGCGGTTCGACGTACGTCCGACGAGCGACAGACTCACCACGGGAGAGCCCTGGTGAAGGAGCACCACGGGCTCCGCGTCCAGAACGCTCACCACCACGTCCGGGTCGGTATCGCCGTCGAGATCTCCGACGGACGCTCCCCTCGCCGCCCGAGGCTCCGCGAGCACCGAAGAAGTCGCCTCGCGAAACCCGCGCCCCTCGTCGTTCCAGAAGAGCTGCATCGGCTGCCGGAAGCTTTCACCCGTCCCCGAGCCGTCCACCTGAGGATACACGTGGCCGTTCACCTTGAAGAGGTCGAGATCGAAATCGCCGTCGAAGTCCTCGAGGACCACGCTCCATCCTAGATACGGGAGGGTCGGAACCGCGAGCCCGAGCAGATCGCTCGAGTCCAGGAAAGTCAGGCCGCCTTGATTCAGGTAGAGAGTGTCGTAGTCGTCCGAGAAATTGGTGACGACCAGGTCGGGAAGGCCGTCACCGTTCACGTCGCCCGAGTCGACTCCCATCCCCGCCTGCGCCTCGCCCGCGTGCGAGAACGCCGCGCCCGACAGGAGCGATCGATCCTCGAAAGTGCCGTCGCCCCGGTTCAGGAAGACGAGGTTCCCCGTCGAATCCGAGGCCACGTAGAGATCCGGGTGGCCGTCCAGGTCGAGGTCGGAGAAAACCGCCCCGAGGGCATAGGCATCGAGAGTCTCGAGCCCCGCAGCCGCGGTGCGGTCTTCGAAGGTTCCGTCGCGGCGATTCCGGAACAACGCGCCCGAGACGTGGGGGAATCCTCGAGGACCGCAGTTCACCCTGAGGCCCTTCCACTCGCAGAACCGCTGGGGGATGAGCCGGTCGAGGAGCTCTCGATCGAAGTCCAGGTAGTTGCAGACGTAGAGGTCGAGAAAGCCGTCGCCGTCCACGTCGGCGAAGGCGGCTGAAGCGCTCCACCTCGAGTCCTCGACGCCCGCGACGACGGCGGTGAAGGTTCCGTCGCCGTTGTTCCGATAGAGCCCGTTCGGACCGTAGCTGGTGACGTAGAGGTCGGGGTCTCCATCGTTGTCGACGTCGCCGACCGCGACTCCTTGACCGAACCCATCGTCGCCGAGGCCGGCCTCGCGGGTGACGTCCTCGAACCCCAGGGATCCGTCGTTGCGGAAGAGCCGATCCGGCGCTCCCGCGAACGGAGCGAGAGAGCCCGCGTTCACCAGATAGAGGTCGAGGTCGGCGTCGGAATCGTAGTCGAGGAGCGCCACCCCCGAGCCCATGGTCTCGACGATGTAGGTTTTCTCCGGACCCCCCGACCGGTGCTGGAAATCTAGCCTCGGCCCGAGCAGGAACGGAGCTTCGAGCCACAGAGCCACCAGCGGAATCAACGGAGGCCCAACTGTTCGCGGTATCGCGAGAAGCTCGCCTGCGCCTTGTCGGCGAGGCCGAGCTTCTCGTAGGCGAGAGCCAGGTTCAAGGTGTAGGCGGGGTTGCCGGCGTCGAGAGCGACGGCGCGCTCGAGCTCACGGGCCGCGCCCTCGAGGTCGCCGAGGTCCTCGAGAAGGACGCCGCGGGCGTTGTGCAGAGTCGGATTCTCCGGCTCGAGCGAGAGCGCCGTCGAGAGCGCGTCGAGGGCTCCCGGTCCGTCGCCTCGGTCTTTCAAGAAGAGAGAGAGGAGGAAGGGATACTCCACCGTTCCCGGCGAGAGCTGGATCGCCCGCCGGACGTAGGCGATCGCTACGGGGGTCTCTTTCCGCGAGAAGTGCGCTTTCGCGAGGAAGGCATAGCCCTGGTGAGCTCGCGGGTTCAGCTCCGTCATTTCGAGAAACGCCGAGATCGCCTCGTCGAGGTGGTTCTCCTCGAGGAGCTTTCGCCCGCGGGCGAACGCCGAGAGGGCGCGCTTCGCCTCGGCATCGGCCCGCTCCTCCTCGTCCCGCGCGTTCTTGAAACGCTCGAGGTGAGCCCGGGCCTCCTCCGTCCTTCCCGTCCGGCTCAAGGCGTTCCCCAGCGCATAGGACGCCGCGGAGAGCTCGGGATCGAGCGCGAGCGCGCGCTCGAACGCGGGTATCGCCTCCGCGGAGCGGCCGAGCTTGTCGAGAAGCGAGCCGTACTCGTACCAGACGTAGGCCTTCTCGTTCTCGAGCTCGAGCGATCGGCGATAGCTCTCTACGGCGGATGGCATCGTCTCCGGCTTCTGGGCCTCGACGTGGGCTTTGCGGAACCAGGCGCGCGCGTGCTTGGGGTCGGAAGCGACCACGTCGCCGAGGACGCGCCGGGCCTCCTCGGTCCCGCTTCCATACGAGAGTACCGTGCCCAGGAAATAGAGCGCCTCGAGGTCGTCGGGGTGGAGCGCGAGATATCGCCGGAGCCAGAGAGCGGCGGGCTCGAGCTCCCGCCGCGACTGGTGGAGGTCGGCGATCTCGAAAAAACCGTCCCGCGAGTCGGGAGCGAGCCTCACGGCCTCCTCGAGCGCCTCGATCGCGCGCTCCGGGCTTTCGAGGGCGCGCAGGATCCGTCCGTGGAGCAGGTGGAACGGAGCTTCCGCGGGATCGAGCGCGATGGCTTTCTCGATTTCCGCGAGCGCCTCGGTGAGCTTTCCTTCCTGGACCAGCACCAGCGAAAGGTTGAAGGGGATGGCGGCGACCGAGGGCAGGAGCGCTTCCACCTCGCGGTAGGAGCGCGCGGCCTCCTCGAGGCGGCCGTCCCGCTCGGCTAGGACCGCCCGGGTGAGGAGGCTCTCGACGCTCTCCTGCGAAAGGACGACCCACAACAGAATCGTCCCCGGTGTCATGAAGCCCTCGAATCAGAACCTGTACTTGATGCCGAGCTGCGCCGTCCTCTGGGTTCCGACGAAGGTATTGAAGCTCCCGAAGTTCGCCGCCTCGATGGTGAAGATGTTCGTCTCCAGGTTCCCGTTGTTGAAGAGGTTGAAGGTCTCGAACAGCAGATCGAGATTTCCACCATCTCCGAGGCCGCGCGACCACATTACCCGGACGTCGAAGTTGTAGAACGCCGGCTGGCGGTACGGGAACCGGGGGAGGACGTTTCCGCTCGCGTCGACGGCGCGGTCGTAGTTGTTGCCGCGGGAAAGCGTCTGACCATCGCCGTTCACGTCGGTCAGCGTGTACGCGGGATAGGGCCGGCCCGAGCGGAGGTTGAGGATGCCGCTCAGGGTGAAGCCCGCTCCCACCTCGGTCGTCCCCGAGACGATGAAGCGGTGGCGGATATCGCGCTCGTCGATCCCGTACTCCGCCTCGACGTCGTAGGGGTTGGCGGCTCCGAGAAATACGTCGGTATCCCGCTCGGTGTCGGCGTTCGATTCGTCCTTGGAGATGGTGTAGCTCCCGAAGAACTGGGTGCGATCGGAAAAACCCTTCTTCGCTTTCACCACCAGGGCGCGGTACTCCGCGCGGCCCAGGCTCGAGAGCATGTCCGCGAGGCCGGCGGTGGGATCGGGCCTTCTCAGGATCTGCCCGTCGCCGTCGGTGTCGACGAACCCGGCGTCGATGCCGATGGGCCGTCCGTACTGGTCGGCGCCGGTGGGCGGGAACGTGTTCTGGTCGAAGGTGATGAAGCAGCCGCAGGCGCTCCCGATGCGGAGGTTGTTGCTCTTCGAATAGATGAAATCGGCGCCGATCGAGAGGTTCGGAAGGATCTCCGTCTCGCCGCCGATATTCAGATTGAACACGCGTGGATTCTCGAACTCTTCGGAGACGAACCCTATGGTGGGCGGCGGAATCGCAACGGGCGGCGTCTCGCCGGGAGTGACGACGCTCGGAAGCAGGCCCGGGTACTCGACTGGCGGCGGGAACATGAAGAGCGCGCTGTCGCGGTAGCCGCTTCCCGCGGTCGGAAGGAAGATCGAAGCCGTGCGGCCGTAGTAGATGCCGACGGCGCCCCGAATTACCGTTTTCCCGTCGCTATTTGGATCCCAGGACACCCCGAGCCGCGGGCCGAAATTGTTCTTGTCGTCTTTGATCGTCTGGGGCACGGGCCTGAGGTCGGTACCCGGCGCCTGGCGCACGAGGGGGATCTCACCGGTATTTCCCACGGTGGGATACCGGGGATCGTCGTGATTCTGCGCCTCGTACCGCACGCCGTAGTTGACGGTCAGGTTCGGCTTGGGCTGCCAGGTGTCCTGGATGAACAGGCCGAGCTCGTGCTGCCAGTAGCCGTCGAGCTCGACGTTGTCCGGGTTGAAGCCGTTCAAGAAAACCCGCTGAGCGAGTCCGATGGGCTGCCGCGCCTCGAAGCCTTCGAGGCTGGCGAAGAAATAGGCGCCGCTCGCGAAGCCGATGAACTTGTTGTCCGAGAGCTCGGTCGAGTTCCAGTCGACGCCGAACTTCAAGTCGTGATCGCCGAAGAGGTAGTTGAAGCTGTCCACGAACTGGTGGCGCACGTGCGACGAGGTGATGGGAAGGAAGAACTCCCGGCCGAAGCATCCCGCGGTGCAGGTGTCGGCGATGTTAATCTCGGGATCGTCGCTCTTCGCTTCGCGCGGGCGGCTCTCGTGCACGTACTGGTACTTGAACTCGTTGAACGCCCGGGTGCCGATGACGCTGGTGATGCTGGTAACGACCGACAGCGCCTCGTTGGTGAAATCCTCGAAGTTGTTCTCGGCGGCGGCGACGATCGCCTGACCGCGGCCGCCGGTGAAGTTCGTGGAGTCGTTGTTCGCGTAGTTCACGCGGACGGTGAACCGGTGGTTCTTCGAGAGGTCCGCGTCCACGCGCCCGAAGAGCGTGACCAGATCCTGCTGCGAGGGGTGCTGGCCCTCGAGATCGGCGAAATCCGCGATCCCGAACTCGGGGATGGCGATTCCCGATACGTCGCGGTTGAACCGCGTGGTGACCGGGGCGCTTCGGTTCTGCAGGTCGGCGGCGAAGAAGAAGAACGCCTTGTCTCGCGCGATCGGTCCCCCGACGCTGCCTCCGAACTGCTGCTGGGAGAACTCGTTGGGTGCGTTTCCGAAAGGATCGTCGGCGGTGAGCGCCTCGTCTCTGAGGAACGTGAACCCCGATCCCCGCCAGTCGTTCGTTCCCGACTTCGTCACCACGTTGATGACGCCGCCCGTGGAACGACCGTACTCGGCGTTGAACCCGTTGGTGAGGACCTGGAACTCCTGGACCGCCTCCTGAGAGATCGCGAAGTTCTTGGTCTCGAGCGATCCGGAGTACTCGGCGAAGAAGGGGTTGGTGAAGTCGGCGCCGTCGATGTTGATGACCGAGTAGTCGCCCTGCTGGCCTCCGAAGCGCAACGGAGAGCGAAGTCCCGGGGTCACCTGGGCGTTCGGAGACAGGAGCGCGAAGTCGCGGAAGTCCCGGCCATTGATGGGGAGGGTCGCGATCGCCGTCTGGTTCACGGTGGTTGCGGTGACCGCCCGCCGGGTCTCGACCACGGGAGAAGCCGCGGTGACGGTGATCGCCTCGGTCACGGTCGCGAGAGGCATCGTGATGTCGATGACAGGGGCCGAGCCAACCTCGACCACCACTCCCTCCCGGGTGACGGTGGCGAACGCGGGAAGCTCGGCGACGAGCACATAGCGTCCCACCGGGAGGAGCTTCGCGGTGTAGCGGCCCTCGCCGTCGGTCGTCACCACGCGCGTGAGACCCGTCTCGACGTGGGTGACTGTGACGGTGGCCCCGGGGAGGGCCGCCCCGGTCTCGTCGGTGACGGTGCCCACGATGTCGCCGCGGTCCAGCACCTGAGAGTAGGAAGCGGCGGAGACGAACAGGCACAGGCAGAAGAATGCGATTGGAAATGACCTATTCCGCAGCATGGTCATCACTCCTGCGAAGGACGCGTCGGACCCTGAGAATCGAAGCCGATGGCGGCGATGGTATTACCGGTGTCGGGGCTGTCAATGGCCCGGCTGAACTCCCTGTGCTACATTCCCTCGCTCCGTCATGCCCATGCTCGCGCTGCTTTTCACTCTGTCGCTCGTTACCCAGACGGCGCCTCCCGCACCCGAGCGCCCGCGGCGCATCATCCTCGACGTCGACCCCGGCATCGACGACGCGCTCGCGATGCTCCTGGCGATGCAGTCGAAGGAGCTTCGTATCGAGGCCATGACCGTCGTCTCGGGAAACGTGATGGTCGATCTCGGCGCCGAGAACGCCCTGAAGCTCGTCGAGCTCGCGGGCAGAACCGACCTCGTCGTCGCCAAGGGCGCGAAGTATCCCCTCCAGCGCAAGCTCATCACCGCAGAAGCAGTTCACGGCGAAGACGGACTCGGAGGCAAGAAGCTCCCCGCGCCCGCGAAGAAGCTCGACCCGCGGCACGCGGTCGACGTCATCATCGACGTGGTGAGCCGGAACCCGGGCGAGATCACCCTAGTCCCCGTCGGCCCGCTCACCAACATCGCCCTCGCGTTCCTGAAGGCGCCCGGGATCCGCTCGCAAATCCCGGAGATCGTGCTCATGGGAGGATCGATCGTGGGCGGAAACGCGAGCCCGGCGGCGGAGGCCAACATCTATAACGATCCCGAGGCGGCGAAGATCGTCTTCGAGTCCGGTATTCCCATCGTGATGGTCGATCTGGGAGCGACGGCACAGGCGCGCCTCACGCGGAAAGACCTCGAACGGCTGAGAGCCGCCGACTCCCCGATCGCCCGCTATGCCGCGGACCTCGGCGATTTCTACATCGCTTTCTCCGAGCGCCTGGGGTTCATGGAGGGGACAGACCTCCACGACCCCCTCGCCGTGGGGCTCGCCATCGATCTTTCGATCGCGACCGACCTCCGGCCCATGCACATCCAGGTCGAGACCAAGGGGGCGCTCACCTACGGAGAGACCGTCGCCAACCGCTACCTGTTTCTGGAAGCGGTCGAGGACGCCGGAGACCACTACCGCATCACGTCCTTTCCCAAGGTCCAGCCGAACGCTCGCGTTCCCGTCGCGGTCGACTCCGCGCGCTTCCTCGAGTTGTTCCTGGACCGTCTCACGAGGTAGTCATGGCGCGAAAGAAGAAGAGGGCCCGCATCGTCGTCGTTGGCAGCTGCAACGTCGATCTCACGACGTTCACCGACCGGATGCCGCACCCCGGGGAGACGATGTTCGGCAGCCGATTCGATCTCGGCTTCGGAGGAAAGGGCGCGAACCAGGCGGTCGCCGCGGCGCTCTGCGGAGCCCGGGTGCACATGGTGGCCCGAGTGGGAGACGACCTGTTCGGGCCGGCGACGATCGAGAACCTCGAGACCCGGGGCGTCGGCACGAGGCAGGTGAAGACGGTGAAGGGCGTCGGGAGCGGCGTCGCGCCGATCTTCGTCGAGCCGACCGGTCAGAACCGCATCCTGGTCGTCAAGGGAGCGAACGACTCGCTCACTCCCAAGGCGGTCGAGAAGGCGGCGCCTCTCCTGAAACGCGCGGACCTCATCGTGCTGCAGCTCGAGGTCCCTCTCGAGACCGTGTACTACACCATCCGTTTCGCTCGAAAGAACGACCTCCGCGTCATCCTCAACCCCGCGCCCGCCGCGCCGTTGAGCCTGGAGCAGCTTTCGGGAGTGACGTACTTGATCCCGAACGAGATCGAGGCCGAGGCGATATCCCTGAAATCGGTAACCACCATCGGAGATGCTCAGGAGTCGGCGCGGGAGCTCGTGGCTCGCGGGTTTCCGCGGGTGGTGCTCACGCTGGGGGAGCGGGGCGCCATCCTCGCCGGGGCCGGCGGGGCGCAGCACCTGCCGGCTTCGAAAGTCGAGACGGTGGACACGACGGGCGCCGGCGATGCTTTCATCGGGAGCTTCGCCGCGTTCCTCGGAGAAGGGGCTTCGGAGATCGAGGCGATCGAGAGGGCCAACCTTTATGCCGCGCTCTCGACGACCTCCGTCGGGACCCAGAAGTCCTTCGTCAGCCGGAAGAGCTTCAATCTCGCTTGGCGCGCCCTGCGCGATGGGAAGGAGACCCCGGCCGCCTCATGATGGGCCGCGTCTCCGAGCGGCGGGCCACTTCCCGGAACCCGGCGGCCAGGTAAGACGAGGCGATTCCCGGGAAGGCGAAGACCGCGGGCATCGGCGTCTTCTTCGGCTCGACGGGATAGGCTTCGACGACAGCGGCACCGTTCGCTTTCGCGTGCCGCACGGCGGCTTCGATCATCCTCGTCGAGAGCCCTCGTCCCCGGTGGGTCTTCGAGAGGAACAGGCATACGATGGACCACACGGGCTCGTCGTCGACCGGGGCCAGGATCCGGGAGCGCGCGAGGCTCCCGATATTCTCTCGCGGCTCGACCGAGCACCAAGCCACGGGCTTTCCTTCCACGTAGCCGAGGATGCCGGGAACCCGTCCCGAGTCGACGAGCCTCTTCATGGCCCGGCGGTTACCCTCGCCCTTCAGCCGCTCGTACTCGGAGCGCCTGAGCCGTGGATACATGCACCAGCAGCCACCGCAGGCGCCCTTCGCGCCGAAGAGCGTTTCGAAGTCGTTCCAGCGGGCGGGCGTGAGCGGATGCGCTTCGAAAGACTTCATGATTTCGAGAGAAGGAGCGCGAAACGACGGATTCCTTCCCGGATCTCCGCTTCGTCGAGGTTGCCGTATCCAAAGAGAAGCCCGGGACGCGAGGACGCCGAAAGGTAGTAAGGCGCGACCGAATAGAGTCCGACGCCGACTTTTTCCGCCGCGGCGATCCAGGAGTCGAGCTCCGCCGACGTCCTCCCGGGGAACCAGACCACGACGTGTATCCCCGCTTTCTCGCCCGAGATCTCGAAGGGCTCCGAAATGCGGGCGTCGAGAGTCTCGAGAAGCGCCTCGCGGCGGGCCTGGTTCCGGACCCGGGCGCGCCTCAGGTGCTGATCGAACTCTCCCGAACGGAGGAGCTCGGCCGCTGCCCGCTGCTCGAGCAGGGACGCCTGCCGGTCGGTGAGCCACTTCGCGCGGGTGAACTGGGGCACGAGCTCCCGCGGAAGCGCCAGGTATCCGACGCGGATCGCGGGGAAC
>DAISKN010000213.1:0-9967 GCA_036820975.1 Acidobacteriota bacterium
GTGGAGGAGAAGCGAAGTGGTGGCGTGAGTGTTCCCGTAGAGGCGTTCGAGGGCCTCCATGCGACCGTCGGCGAGGTCGCCGAACAGCCTTAGCCACTCCTGCCGCGGCATGTCGAAGGAGAGCGCGGCGGCGTCGGGAAGGGCGTCCTCGATCTCTCCTCCCACCGCTTCGGCCGCGGCGAGAACCAGCACCGGCCGCAGCCGCTTTCCTCCCGCGAACAAGCTGTAGCGGACGGCCCGCGAGATGGTCTCGGGAGGAGTCGACTCCACGGGAAGGTAGCGATCGAGGAACGCGTCAACGAGAGCCGCCCTACCGGCGAGGTAGCGCTCGAAGCTCTGCTCCGCTTCCAGGGTCTCGTGATCGGCGGTCACTCTTCGTTCGGGTCCTCGTCGAAATCGAGCGGCGTCGTCCGGAGGGCCCCGGTCGCGTCCCGTTTCGGCTCTCCGGAGTCGGTCACCTGGAGAAGCTCGACGCGCTTCTCCGCCTCCTCGAGCTTTTCGCTGCAGAACCTCGCGAGGCGAATGCCTTGCTCGTAGCGCGCGAGAGAGCTCTCGAGGCTGAGCTCCCCGCGTTCGAGCTCTTTCACGATGCCCTCGAGGCGCACGAGCGCATCCTCGAAGTCCTTGGGCTCGATCTCGGCGGCTTTCTCAGGCATCACGTTTCTCGACACGGCAATGGAGGCGTCCACGCGCCAGATCCACGCGAACGGTATCGCCGACGGCGACCTCGTCCGAGCTTCGCAGAAGCTTACCTTGAGCCGACCAGGCGAGGCTATAGCCCCGGCCGAGGACCCCCAGGGGCGAGAGGGCGTCGAGCTTCGAGGCGACTTCGGCGAAGGCGTGGCGGGCGCGGTGATGCCGCTGTCGCTCCGCGGCCTGAAGGCGCGCGACCAGCCGGGCGAGCCGGGTCCGGGCTTCACCGAGGCGGCGATCGACCCGACGTTCGGAGAGCCGCGCCGCGAGGCCTTGAAGTTGCTGGCGCAGGCGGGAAAGGCGCCGGTCCAGATGAAAGCGCGCGCGGTGGACGGAGTCATCGACTCTCTGCGACCGCGTCTCAATCCCGTGGAGAACGGCCGCGAACGCCTGGTGGCTCGAGATTCGATCGGCGCGGGAGCGCAGATCGCGGAGTCGGTGGCCCAAGGATCGCCCGAGCCGATCCTTGAGCGCGCTCACCCGCTCGCGGAACTCCTCCTTGTTGCGCACCACGATCTCCGCCGCCGCCGAGGGCGTCGGGGCCCGGACGTCGGCGACGAAATCCGCGATGGTGTAGTCCACCTCGTGGCCCACGGCGCTGATCACCGGGATCGCGGAGGTCGCGATGGCCCGTGCGACGGACTCTTCGTTGAAAGGCCAGAGATCCTCGAGGGAGCCCCCGCCGCGGGTGACGATGAGGACGTCGATGGACGTCGCCTTCGCGAGCCGGTTGAGAACCTGGATGCCCTTGGTGACCTCCGCCGCGGCGATGTCTCCCTGCACCTGGGCGGGATAGACGAGGACCTCGAGGTTGGGGAAACGCCGGTGGAGGATGCGGCAGACGTCGCGGAGGGCCGCGCCCGAAGGCGAGGTCACGATCCCGAGTCTCTGCGGAAGGAGGGGGATGGGACGCTTGCGCGAGGGCTCGAAGAGGCCCTCTTTTCCCAGCTTCTCCTTCAACTGCTCGAATGCGAGCTGCAGCGACCCCTTTCCCCGCGGCTCCATGCGCTCGACCCGGATCTGGTACGCGCCCCGAGGCTCGTAGACGGTGACGTGCCCCCAGACGAGGACGGCCATCCCGTCCTCAGGGCGGAACCGGAGGTGGCGGGTCGAGCCCCGGAACAGCACCGCGGAGATCTGGGCTTGGTCGTCCTTGAGCGTGAAGTAATAGTGTCCCGAAGATGGCTGCTTCAGGTTCGAGATCTCGCCCGCGACCCAGAGGTTATAGAAGGTGCGCTCGAGGCTGAGCTTGATCTGCTGGGTGAGCTGGGTGACCGAGTAGACGCTGCGCCCCTCGTCGGACCTCGCCTGCGTGCTCACGGGCTCACGCTACGTCGGCTTCGGTGATTTTGAACCGGGTGATGCTCCGGGCGCGGCCGGTTCGCTCGTCGATGTCGGCGGCGACGCCGCACATCCAGGGGTCGCCTTTCGCCGTCTCGAACTTCGTCGGCATGGCCGTCAGAAACCGGGGGAGAGAGGTCGCGGCCTCGATCCCGATGACGGAGTCGTAAGCGCCGCACATGCCGAGGTCGGTGATGTAGGCGGTGCCCTTGGGCAGGATGCGCTCGTCGGCGGTGGGCACATGGGTGTGCGTTCCGAACACCAGCGACACGCGTCCGTCGAGATAGGAGGCCATCGCCATCTTCTCGGACGTCGCGTCGGCGTGCACGTCCACCACGATGACTTGGGCCTTGCCCTTCAGGTGCTGAAGCTCCCGATCGATGGCCTGGAACGGGCAGTCGATGAGCGGCATGAACACCCGGCCCTGGACGTTCACCACCGCGGTGGTGATGCCGGATGCAGTGGTGGTGAGGCAGGTGCCGACGCCGGGGCAGGCCGCAGGGGAGTTGATCGGACGCAGCAGTCGGGGCTCGCGCTCGAGGTGCTCGAGGATCTCCCGCTTGTCCCAGACGTGGTTCCCGGTGGTGAGGACGTCGATCCCGAGATCGAAGAGCTGGTCGGCGATGTCGGGAGTGACCCCGAATCCGGCGGCCGCGTTCTCCACGTTGACCACGACGAGGTCGAAGTCTTCTTTCGACTTGAGCCTGGCCAGACCCGCCTTGAGGATGTTCCGCCCCGCCTTGCCTACGACATCGCCGGCGGCGAGGACCCTCACTTGAGAGCCGTCCTGGGGCTGCGGGAGCTCGGACGGGGTTTGAGCCGCGCGTCCGGGGTGCGAAGGCTGAGGATCTTTCCGCCGTCGGCGAGCGACGCCTTCAGGGCCTCGTCCACGTGCTCCACCAGGCGGAAATCGAGGTCGCGGCGCACGTAGGAGGGAAGGTCGTCGAGATCCTTGTCGTTGAGCTTGGGAACGACGACCGTCCGCAGCTTCGCCCGCCGGGCGGCGAGAATCTTCTCCTTGATCCCTCCGACGGGAAGCACGTTGCCTCGGAGGGTGATCTCGCCGGTGAGGGCGACGTCGTGCCGAACCGGGGTATCGGTGAGGGCCGAGATCATCGCGAGAGCCATGGTGACGCCCGCCGAAGGTCCGTCCTTGGGGATGGCGCCTTCGGGAATGTGCACGTGGATGTCGCGGGTCGCGAAGAGCGATTCGTCGATATGGAACTGGGCCGCCCGGGAGCGGGCGTAGGAGAGCGCGGCGCGCGCCGACTCCTGCATGACGTCTCCGAGCGTACCCGTGAGGATCAGCTCGCCCTTCCCCTTCATCACGGTCGCTTCCACGAACAGCACGTCGCCGCCGGTCGGAGTCCAGGCGAGGCCCGTCGCCACTCCGACTTGATCCTTCTGGAGCGCGTCCTCCCCCAGGTACCTGGGCGCGCCCAGGAACTGCGAGAGGTTCGAGGCGGTGATCCGCGTCAGGTTCTCGCGCCCGTCGGCCACGCGCTTCGCTACCTTCCGGCAGATCCTCGAGATCTGCCGCTCGAAGCTCCGAAGGCCGGCCTCGCGGGTGTATTGGCCGATGATCCCCTTGAGAGCCTCGTCGCTGAACGCGATCCGGTTCGTGTCGAGGCCGTTCTCGGCGACCTGCTTCGGGACCAGGTGGCGCTTCGCGATCTGGACTTTCTCTTCTTCGGTATACCCGCCGAGCTCGATGACCTCCATCCGGTCGAGAAACGCCGGCTGGATGGGGTCGAGTTGATTGGCGGTCGCGATGAAGAGCACGTTCGAGAGATCGAAGGGAACTCCGAGGTAGTTGTCGCGGAACGAATAGTTCTGTTCGGGATCGAGGACCTCGAGAAGCGCCGAGCTCGGATCGCCGCGGTAGTCCGATCCGAGCTTGTCCACCTCGTCGAGCATGAAGACCGGGTTCGAGGTTCCCGCCTGCTGGATTCCCTGGATTACGCGGCCCGGCATCGACCCCACGTACGTCCGTCGGTGTCCCCGGATCTCCGCCTCGTCGCGGACCCCTCCGAGAGAAATGCGGTGGAACTTCCTGCCCACGGCGCGGGCGATGGAGCGCCCGAGCGAAGTCTTTCCCACTCCCGGAGGGCCGACGAAGCAGAGGATCGGCCCCCGCATCTTCTTCTTGAGCTTGCGCACCGCGAGGTACTCGAGAATCCGCTCCTTGATGCGCTCGAGTCCGTAGTGGTCCTCGTCGAGAATCACCCGGGCCTGGGAGAGGTCGAGGTTGTCGCGGCTGAAGCGGTTCCACGGGAGGTTGACCATGCACTCCAGGTAGTTCCGGAGAGTCGCGGTCTCGGCGGCGTCGGGATGCATCCTTTCGAGCTTCGCGATCTGGCGGTTGACTTCCTTGAGCACTTCCTTCGGCATCCGCGCCTTGTGGGCTTTCGCGCGGAACTGCCGGACTTCCTCCGCGAGCTCGTTTCCCTCGCCGAGCTCCGATTGGATCGCCTTGAGCTGCTGGCGCAGGAAGAACTCCCTCTGCGAGCGGTCCATCTCGCCCCTCGCCTGGGAGCTGATCTGCTGCTGCATCGTCAGCACCTCGAGCTCCTTGGCGATGAGCTCGTGGACCTTCTTCAGCCGCTCGATGGGGTCGATGGTCTCGAGGATCTCCTGGGCTTCCGTCACCTTGAGGTCGAGGTTCGAGACCGCGAGGTCGGCGAGCCGCCCCGGATCCTCCAGGTTCGCGGCGATGACCATGACCTCGGGAGAGATGGACTTGCCGAGGTTCACCGATTTCTCGAGCGCTTCCTTGACGTTTCTCCGGAGCGCCTGGAGCTCGAGCGACTCCTCGTCCCAGGTCTCTTCCTGGACCGGCGTGAGGCCGGCGAGAAAGAACGGGTCGGACTGGGGAAATCCGTCCACCTGTGCCCGGTTCATTCCCTGGACGAGGACGCGAATGCGCCCATCGGGGAGCTTGAGCATCCGCATGATCACCGCGACCGTTCCCATTCGATGGAGATCCTCGACCGAGGGGTTCTCACGCTCCTGGTCCTTCTGGGCCACGAGGCAGATCATGCGGTTCTCGGAGAGCGCGGAGTCCACCGCCTTCACCGAGCGATCGCGGCTCACGTAGAGGGGGACGATCATGAAGGGGAAGATCACGATGTCCCGGAGCGGGAGGACGGGGAGAAACTCCGGTATCTGCGGCGGCTCCTGCGTCTCTTTGGGCTCGAGTTCCATTGGAACCTACTTGATCTTGGGTTCCGTCTCTTCGACTTCGAGACGGAACTCACTGCCGCGGCGATCCTTGAGCTTGGGTATGGTCACCGTCAGCACGCCGGATTCGAGCGCGGCCTTCGCTTTGGTCAGATCCACCGCGCGGTCGATATAGAGCGAGCGGGAGAACTTGCCGAAGCTTCGCTCGAGACAGAGGTAGCCTCGAACCGAGCGGTCCACCTTCGCCTGCTTCTTCTCGCCCGAGAGGATCAGTTTGGGCCCCTGGAACGCCACCGTGATCTCGTTCTTCGCGAGCCCCGGCGCTTCCACTTTGACCACGACGTCTCTCGCCGTCTCGAGCACGTCCACCCGCGGGAACCATTCGCCGAGACCGACGCCTCCGGCGTCGGCGGTATCGAGCTGCGTCAGCTGATCGAATACCTTGCTGAACTCTCTCTGGAGGCTGGAGAGACTGGAAACTTCCGGTAGAGCTCCGCGGCGCTGCACCATTGGAGATATCAGCGAAAGTAGCACGAAGGGCCGGAGGGCGTCAACGCTCCGGGAATCACGTCCGTTTCACGACGATGAGCGTTCGATCGTCGGTCGCTCGGGCGCCGCCGGTGAAAGTCTCGACCTCGTTCTGGATCGTCCGCTCCAGCTCTTTCGCCGAGAGCGAGGCGTTGCCGCGGACCAGTGCGCTCATACGATCCTCGCCGAACTCCTGCTCGTCCTGACCCCAGGCTTCGCTGAGTCCGTCGGTGAAGACCAGAAGGACGTCGCCGGGCTCGAACACCACCTCGCCCGCCTCGAACGGCGTTTCCGCGAAGAGTCCGAGGACGGTGCCGCCCGCCTCCAGCCGTTCGATGGATCGGCTCTTCGCCCGGTAGAGGATCGGGGGAATGTGCCCCGCGTTCACGTACCGCATCTTGCCCGACCCGGTCTCCAGGTCTCCGAAGAAGAACGTCACGTAGAACTGCGCGGGAGAGTTGTGGTACATGACCCCGTTCGTCTGCGAGAGGATCGAGAGCACCTCGGACTCGTGCTGGCAGGCAAAGTGCACCATCGCCCGGAGCACCATCATCATCAGCGCCGCGCTCGCGCCCTTTCCCGAGACGTCTCCCAGCGTCACCGCGAGACCTTTGGGCCTTTCGATGAAGTCGTAGTAGTCGCCGCCGATGGTGTAGCAGGGGGTGTTGGTGCCCACCAGGTCCCAGCCCGGATAGCGAGGAGCCTGGCTGGGAAGGAGGTTCTGCTGGATCTCGCCCGCGAGCTCGAGCTCGCGCTCCATCCTCTTCTTCTCGATCATCTCCTCGAGAAGCTTCGCGTTCTCGAGCTTGACCGCGGCGACGTTCGCGAGCGAGCTCAGGAGCGTGAGGTCGTCCTGGTTGAACGAGTTCTCCCGGCTCAGGCTGTCGACGTAGATGAGCCCGGTGACGGCATCGTCGTGCCAGAGGGGAACGCACATCGCCGAGCGGATCCCGAGGGAGATGATCGACTGCTGGCGGTCGAAGCGCGGGTCCGCGAGGGCGTTCTTGGTGAGTATCGACACCTTCTCCTTGACCACCTTGTCGGCGATGGAGCGGCTGAAGGCGATCTCCTCCGTGGTGTTCTTCCCGTCGGCGCTTCTCACCGCCTCGACCGAGAGCCCCTTGTCCTCGGTGGTGAGCATCAGGACGCCCCGCTCCGCGCGGATGACCTTGAACGCGAGCTCCAGGATGAAGTCCAGGAGCTCGTTGACGGGGCGGTTGGAGATGAGCGCCATGCTGGCCTGACTGAGAGCGCTCAGGATCTGGTTCTGCTTGAGGATCCGCGCGGAGTCGTCGGCGATCGAGTGCGCCGCCTGCCGGCTTCCGCGGGTCCCCCCGATGTTGTCCCAGGTGTCTTCCTTCGCCCGGGCCGCCTGCAGCAGCTCCTCGGTCGAGACCACGAGCGTTCCCTCGACGTCGAGCCCCGCCGGGGTTTCGGTGAGAACCACGCTTCCCGAGGCGTCGTGGACGAAGCGAATCTGCTGATCCCCGAGGGTGACCACGTCGCCGTTCTGGAGGGGCACGCGCTGCGACAGGCGCAGCCCGTTCACGTAGGTCCCGTTCCGGCTGTCGAGATCGCGGATGAAGTGCCGCGAGTTCTCCCGCCGGATCTCCGCGTGGATGCGGGAGAGCCACTGATCCGCGAGCACCAGGTCGTTCTTCTTCGACCGGCCGATGGTGATGACGTCTTTTTCCAGCGCGAAGCGATAGGGCTCTCCGTGGAGCGGCTTCACGTAGAGCTCGGGAGTTCGTGCCATCGGTGGTATCGGTCGAGCGCGATCTAGGAGACGGGGGAGTCCTCCTCGCTTTCGGGACCTTCGTGCCCGGCGGGCCCTCCGGTTATGGCGGAAACGGCCGGCAAGGCGTCGGATTTTTTCTGCTCCTTCGCCGCGCGCCTGCGCTCTTTGGCCTCTTCCTTTTCTTTCAGCTTGTGCGCGGACATCGCGTCCTGGAGCACCCGCGTCATGAACGCCTGGGCCTCGGCCCGGGTGCACTGCTTTCCGATAGCGACCTCGGCCGCGAGCCAGCTGCGGATCTTCTTGCGCGTCTGCTCCTCTTCCCGGGCGAGGCCGGTCGTCTGGCGGAGGAAGTGGAGACGCTTGAGGGCGCGGGCGAGGCTCCGGGGCGAGCCTTCGGAAATCAGCTCTTCGATCACCCGGTGGCGGTCGGCGTCCTCGGGAATCGCTCCCTCGAACTGCGCCGACAGTTCTTCCTGGACCGCGTCCATCTCCATTCCCGCGGGCCGGAGGTTCAGCGCCGGGACGCGCGAGAGCGGAACCAGGATCCGGCTCCCCTCCTCGGTGTCCTCCAACTCCACCAGCTTGGCGCCGGGCGCCGCCGGGTCCTCGATCACCCCGCGGAAGATGCAGTGGCCCACTTTGGGGTAGAAAATGGCCTCGCCAGGCTTGGGAAGCCTCGCGAGGATGGCTTCGTCTCCGCCCAACCGTGCACCTCCTCTCGAGCCTCACAACATATCACGAGTCCAGCTGAGGTATAAGGAGGTTACTTGCTCTTCGAGGAGCGGCTCATCTACTTCCCCACCCGGGAAATCGGGCTCACGCCGGATGCGCTCGGCCTCGAGCACGACGAGGTCCTCCTCGAGGCTTCGGACGGGGTCCGGGTCCACGGCTGGTTTCTTCCCGCGCATCCGCGCCGGAGCCCGGCTTACACCGTCCTCGTCTGTCACGGCAACGCGGGGAACATCTCCGGCCGGCTGGATCGCGCCGTACTCCTTCATCGCGAGCTGGGTGTGGACGTCCTTCTCTTCGACTACCGGGGCTACGGCCGGAGCGAAGGAGCGCCGACCGAGGAGGGTACGTACCTGGACGCCGTCGCCGCCCACCGCTACCTCGTCGGGGAGCGCGGGATCGGGAGCGAGCGGCTGATTCTCTTCGGCGAGTCGCTGGGCGCGGCCGTCGCGATCGAGCTCTCGCTTCGAGAGAGAGCCAGAGCACTCGTCCTCGAAGCTCCTTTCGCTTCCATCGCGGAAATGACGCGGGTGGCCTATCCGTTTCTCGCACCCTTCACCGCGCTCGTCCGGACGCGATACGACAACCTGAAGAAGATACCTGAGGTCGCCCTGCCGCTTCTTCTCTTTCACGGGCGCCGGGACCCGGTGGTGCCTTTCGAGCAGGGAGAGGCCCTGTTTCGCGCCGCCCGCGAGCCCAAGACCTTCGTCGCCGTCGAGAACGCGGGGCACGCCGACGCGTTCGTCGCCGGAGGAGAAGGCTACTGGAGCGCCTGGAGAGACCTCTTCGGGACTCTCGACTCAGCGGGAGGGCGCGAAGGGTAGAGACGAGACGGTGGCTGTCCGCCCGCCCGCGGTGAGCTCGGTTCCGGGCTCGAAGTACGCGCGCTTCAGGTAGGCGAACGCGAGGGCGCAGCCGAACGCGGGCGAGAACGCCGAGCTCGTGACCGCTCCCGCTTCCTCCGCGCCGCACAACACCGGGGTGCCCGGAGCCGGCGCCTCGCCCGTGAGCCTCAGTCCCGAGAGCCTGCGATTCAAGTGGCCCCGGTGCGCGAGTCGGACCACGTACTCCTGTCCGATGTAGCAGCCCTTCTGGAAGCTGATGGCTTCGTCGAGGCCGGCCTCGAGCGGAAGGTGAGATTCGTCCATGTCGACTCCGAAGCGGGGAAGGGAGGCCTCGATGCGCCTCGTCTCCCGGACATCCTCGCCTCCCAGGATCGCGCCTCGCTCGAGGAGTCGCTCGAGGAGGTCTTTCGTTCCGTCGGGGCTCGCGGCTACGTCGAACCGGGGCGTGAGCTCGCGCCTTCGGGCGGTGACCCGAGCCGGCACCTTCCCCAGGTCCAGAATCGAGAAATGGAGGTGGGCGAGCTCGTCCAGTCTGGACGCGGCGATCCCCCCGAGCTCCGCCAGGATCCCGCTCGCTTTCGGTCCTTCGAGCGAGAGCGTCGCCTCCGTGTCGGCGCGGCTTTCGAGCGCCACCTCCTCCGAGATGATGTACCGGTCGAGAGCCTTGCGAAAGGACTCGGCGCGCCCGCGCTCCACTTCGAGGAGGAAGACGTCGTCGCCCTTGAAGACGATGAGATCCGAGACGAGCTTTCCCTTGCTGGTGAGAAAGGCCGCGGGGATGCCGGCTCCCGGCGCGAGGGACCGGACGTCGTTCGTCAGCATGTTCTGGAGGAAGGACTCCCGGTCCTTTCCCCGCGCGGCGATGCGCGCGAGGTGGGAGCGGTCGAGAGCGAGGGCGCCCTCGGTCGCCGCG